>NZ_JABAEE010000063.1:0-39765 GCF_023701885.1 Pseudomonas sp. CG7
TACGAGGCCAAAAGTCGTGATCGTCAGCTTAGAGCCTTACAGCGTAAGGCTACAAAGCTGGGTGTTCGATTGGTCGCGGCTTAAAAAGCTTTGGAGAACAAGGGGATGGATTTTGTTTGATGAGAGCTTGCTCCCGCTGGGCTGCGAAGCCGCCCCAATTGGATTGCTGCGATCATTCAGTTGGATCGCGTCAGCCGGATTTACGACGGCTGCGCCGCCGAGCGGGAGCAAGCTCCCTCGCCACAAAAGCTCGCCGTTTTCATGCAATCAATGGGTACGGGCGACCGCAAATTCACTCAGCTCCACCAGTGCATCGCGGTATTCGCTGGCTGGCAGGGCATCGAGGCATTTGATTGCGCGGGCGACGTAGTCCCGGGCCAGTTTCGCGGTGTATTCCAGCGAGCCGGAGGCTTCGACCGCGACACGGATGCTTTCGAGGTCTTCGATCCCGCCTTTCTGGATCGCCTGGCGTACCAGCGCCGCCTGTTCCGGCGTGCCCTCGCGCATGGTGTAGATCAGCGGCAGGGTCGGCTTGCCTTCGGCCAGGTCGTCGCCAACGTTCTTGCCCAGGGTCTCGGCGTCGCCCTTGTAGTCCAGCAGGTCGTCCACCAACTGGAAGGCCACGCCCAGGTGGTCGCCGAAGGTGCGCAGCGCTTCGCTCTGCTCGGCGCTGGCACCGGCCAGGGCCGCTGCGCTGTGGGTCGAGGCTTCGAAGAGCATCGCGGTCTTGCCGCGGATGACTTCCATGTAGGTTTCTTCCGTGGTGCTGGCATCGCGTACCTTGGACAGCTGCAGCACTTCGCCTTCGGCGATGATGCGCGTGGCCTGGGACAGGATCTTCATCACCGGCATCGAGCCCAGCTCGACCATCATCTCGAACGAGCGCGAATACAGGAAGTCGCCCACCAGCACGCTCGGGGCGTTGCCCCACATGGCGTTGGCGGTCGAACGGCCACGGCGCATGCCGGACATGTCGACCACGTCGTCATGCAGCAGGGTCGCGGTGTGCAGGAATTCGATGGTGGCGGCCAGCAGGCGCATGTCGTCGCCTTCGCGACCCAGGGCCTTGCCGCACAGCAGTACCAATAAAGGACGCAGGCGTTTGCCGCCGGCCGAAGTGATGTAGTCGCCGATTTTCGATACCAGCGGCACTCGGGAAGTCAGCTGCTTCTTGATGATGCCGTCGACGGCACTAAAATCGTCCGCCACTGCGCGGTAGAAAGCTTGGGGTTGCATCAGCGACAGGCGCTCCAGAAGGGTTGCGCGGCATGCTAGGACCCACGTCCAGGCCTGTCAAGGCGCGATAGACGGCCACTTGCAAGGCTCGACCGGCTTGCGTACAATCGCGCACCCTGAACTTCCTGGGCAGCACCTGCCTTACGCAATTGCATCCGGGCCTTCCAGCCCATGCAGCCATGCCAGCCAATACCTCTTCTTATAAAGCGCTGGGTGAGCAGGATTATCGGAGAAATACCATGTCGTACGCAGTAATTGTTACTGGTGGCAAGCAATACAAGGTCGCCCCAGGTGAATACCTGAAGATCGAAAAACTGGAAATCGCTACCGGCGAATCCGTGACTTTTGATCGCGTTCTGTTGGTCGCCAATGGCGATGACGTGAATATCGGCGCTCCAGTCGTTGCTGGCGCTACCGTTGTGGCTGAAGTGATCTCCCAAGGTCGTCACGATAAAGTCCGCATCATCAAGTTCCGTCGTCGTAAGCACCACATGAAGCGTATGGGCCACCGCCAGTGGTACACCGAGATCAAAATCACCGGTATTCAGGCTTAATTTCAGCCTAATTCCTCACTAGGAGAATTGAACTCATGGCACACAAAAAAGCTGGTGGTAGTACCCGTAACGGTCGCGACTCAGAAGCCAAACGCCTTGGCGTGAAGATGTATGGCGGCCAGAAGATCATTCCGGGCAACATCATCGTGCGTCAGCGCGGCACCCAATTCCACGCCGGTTACGGTGTTGGCATGGGTAAGGATCACACCCTCTTCGCGAAAATCGAAGGCGTGATCAAGTTCGAAGTAAAGGGCGCGTTCAACCGCCGTTACGTGAGCGTTGTCGCAGCTTAATTGCGAGATCGCTGGAAAAGCCCTGTCTTGCGACGGGGCTTTTTCGTTTGTGGGGTGAGTCTCTTGCAAAACTGTTTGTATGGGCTGTCGGCGCTGCGGTTGGGGCGTGTCATCAGGTCGCTGCGCTCATTTTTGCAAGAGTCTTATGTCTTGTTTTTTTGGCTCGTCCGTATGGCGAGAGGCGTGTGTCATGAAGTTTGTTGATGAAGTATCGATTCGAGTGAAGGCTGGCGACGGCGGCAATGGTTGCATGAGTTTCCGTCGGGAAAAGTTCATTGAAAACGGTGGTCCGAACGGTGGTGACGGGGGTGACGGCGGCTCGATCTACATGCTCGCCGACGAAAACCTCAACACCCTGGTGGACTACCGTTACACCCGGCACTTCGATGCCGAGCGTGGCTCCAACGGCGGCAGCACCGACTGCACCGGCAAGAAGGGCGAAGACCTGATCCTGCGCGTGCCGGTTGGCACCACGGTGATCGATTCGGCCACCCAGGAAGGGATCGGCGACCTGACCAAGGCCGGCCAGCGTCTGCTGGTCGCCCATGGCGGTTGGCACGGCCTGGGCAACACCCGTTTCAAATCCAGTACCAACCGCGCGCCGCGCCAGACCACGCCAGGCAAGCCGGGCGAGCAGCGTGACCTTAAGCTGGAAATGAAAGTGCTGGCCGATGTGGGCCTGCTGGGCCTGCCGAACGCCGGTAAAAGTACCTTCATTCGCTCGGTATCCGCCGCCAAGCCGAAAGTGGCCGACTACCCGTTCACCACCCTGGTGCCGAACCTGGGCGTGGTCAGTGTCGACCGCTGGAAGAGCTTCGTGATCGCCGACATTCCGGGGTTGATCGAAGGGGCTTCCGAGGGCGCCGGCCTGGGGATTCGTTTCCTCAAGCACTTGTCCCGTACCCGTTTGTTGCTGCACCTCGTCGACATGGCGCCGCTGGATGAAACCAGTGCTGCCGATGCTGCCGAAGTCATCGTCAACGAGCTGACCAAGTTCAGTCCGGCCCTGGCCGAGCGCGACCGTTGGCTGGTGCTGAACAAGTGTGACCAGATCCTTGAAGAAGAGCATGAGGAGCGGGTCAAGGAAATCGTCGATCGCCTGGAGTGGGAAGGTCCGGTCTACGTGATCTCGGCCATCGCCAAGGAAAACACCGAGCGCCTGTGCCACGACATCATGCGGTACCTGGAAGATCGTGCCGACCGCCTGGCCAACGACCCGGCCTACAAGGAAGAGCTGGCCGAGCTCGATCAACGTATCGAAGACGAGGCCCGTGCCCAGTTGCAAGCGCTGGACGACCAGCGTGCCTTGCGCCGCAGCGGCGTCAAGTCGGTCCATGACATCGGTGACGACGATTGGGACGAAGAGGATGTGGATGACGAGGACGGTCCGGAAATCATCTACGTTCGCGACTGATGCTACTCAGTTGAAACCAGGACCTGTGGGAGCGAGCTTGCTCGCGATAGCGGTGTATCAGCCGCTATCGATATGGCTGACCCCACGCATCGCGAGCAAGCTCGCTCCCACAGGTTCAACTGTTTCGGTGCGGTGTTATCATCGCTGGCAAGCCGGTTTCCAAGGCGCCGCTCATTCGAGCGGCGTTTTGGTATCTGTAAAACGCAAATACGAATAATCCCATGGACGGCGCTGGGTCGCGCCGTTCGCTGGCAAAGGTTGAAGATGATGCGGAGCAAGGTGACGGGTGCGCAGCGCTGGGTCGTGAAGATCGGCAGTGCACTGCTGACAGCGGATGGCAAAGGCCTGGATCGCCAGGCGATGGCGGTGTGGGTCGAGCAGATGGTGGCCTTGCATGAGGCTGGCGTCGAGCTGGTATTGGTCTCTTCCGGGGCTGTGGCTGCCGGTATGAGCCGCCTGGGCTGGACGTCGCGACCCAGCGCGATGCATGAGCTGCAGGCTGCCGCCGCCATCGGCCAGATGGGCCTGGTGCAGGCCTGGGAGTCGAGCTTTGCCGAGCATGGCCGCCATACGGCGCAGATCCTGCTGACCCATGACGACCTGTCCGACCGCAAGCGCTACCTCAATGCCCGCAGTACCTTGCGGGCGCTGGTGGAGCTGAAAGTCATCCCGGTGATCAACGAAAACGACACGGTGGTCACCGACGAGATCCGTTTCGGCGATAACGACACCCTGGCCGCGCTGGTGGCGAACCTGGTGGAGGCGGACCTGCTGGTGATCCTCACGGATCGCGACGGCATGTTCGATGCCGATCCGCGCAACAACCCCGATGCCAAGCTGATCTACGAAGCCCGTGCCGACGCCCCGGCGCTGGATGCGGTGGCGGGCGGCACTGGCGGTGCGCTGGGTCGTGGCGGCATGCAGACCAAGCTGCGTGCGGCGCGTCTGGCGGCGCGCTCTGGCGCTCACACCATCATTGTCGGCGGGCGCTTGGAGCGGGTGCTGGATCGTCTGAAGTCGGGCGAACGCATTGGCACCTTGCTCTCCCCGGAGCGCGGCATGCTGGCGGCGCGCAAGCAGTGGCTGGCTGGGCATCTGCAAGCGCGTGGCACGCTGGGGCTGGACGCCGGTGCCGTATCGGCCCTGTCCCAGGGCAACAAGAGCCTGCTGCCGGTGGGCGTGAAGCTGGTCCAGGGCAGTTTCCGCCGGGGCGAAATGGTCGTTTGCGTGGCGCCGGACGGTCGTGAGATCGCTCGCGGCCTGGCTAACTACAGCGCGCTGGAAGCGCAGAAAATCATCGGTCAGTCGTCTGATGCGATTGTCGGTCTGTTGGGTTACATGGCGGAGCCCGAACTGGTTCACCGTGACAACCTGATCCTCGTCTAAGGAAAAATCATGGGGTTGGCAAAAGGATTGATCGGCTTGCTGCTGGCAGTGCCGCTGCTGGCTTCGGCCGAAGAAATCGGTCAGGTGTCCACCGTGTTCAAGTTCGTCGGGCCGAATGACCGGATTGTGGTCGAGGCGTTCGACGATCCTAAAGTGGATGGCGTGACCTGCTACCTGTCGCGAGCCAAGACTGGGGGTGTAAAAGGCGGCCTGGGCCTGGCCGAAGATCGCGCCGAGGCGTCCATCGCCTGTCGCCAGGTCGGGCCGATCAGCTTCAAGGGTGAGCTCAAGGACGGCGAAGAGGTGTTCCGCGAACGCACTTCGCTGGTGTTCAAGACCATGCAGGTGGTGCGGTTCCTCGATAAGAAGCGCAATACGCTGGTGTACCTGGTCTACAGCGACCGGGTGATCGAGGGCAGTCCGCAAAATGCGGTGACCGCCATTCCGATCTTGCCTTGGCGTTAAGTATCGACTGATGAGCGAGCCAGTCGGCTAATGCCGATCAGTTGAGTGGGTGTCACGAGGAAACACACAAGCCGTGGCGAGGGAGCTTGCTCCCGCTGGGTCGCGAAGCGGCCCTGTTTTGGGGCTGCTGCGCAGCCCAGCGGGAGCAAGCTCCCTCGCCACAGGATGATTGCCCGGCTTTATTTCGCTTAACTGACGGGCATTAAGCCAGTCGGCTCGTTTTTTTAATGTCCATGAATGTTGTTGTGCTTTTGGCGCGAAGGGATTCGTATGCGTTCGTTTTTGCTGCTGTTTGTATTGAGTTGTACTGTTTCCGTCGGAGCCCTGGCGGAGCCGTTTTATAACGCCAAGCCCCTGGCCCATCCGCTGATAAAAAGCTCCCAGGAGAGTGGGGCGACGCTGGCGTTTATCCGTGAAGCGGAGGGAGTTGTCGGCTATTCATGCCTGTGCGATTCGCCGGATGGCGCGCCGCAAGTGCTCGACCGGTATGGCGAGGCCAGTGTCGAGTCGGTGTTCTACGCCAGCCTCGACAGTGATCTCCAGACGTTGGTCGTGCTGTCCCGGGCGAAGGGGCAATACGCCCTTCATGGTTATCGGTTCGTGCCGTCTGCCGGGACGTACCGTCGGCTCGAGACGCTTCAGCCGGTGCTGGATCGTATCGCTGCCAATCGCAAAGTCCTCAATGCCGCCATTGTCCAAAAAGCCCTGGGCGCGTTGCCGCCTTACGCTTACGGCGCCGTGGTGCCTGTGACCGGTATCGTTGAATTCGACACGCTCAATCCCGCTGACGGTACGCTGGTGGGCTACTTCGGTGTCGACGGTGTCCCGGCCTCGGCGGGGCAGCCGGCAGAGGACCCCCATCGTGACACCTACAAAAAGACCTTCCAGCAGCGCGACGGGCGCTGGCTCACGCTGACGTA
This sequence comes from Pseudomonas sp. CG7, assembly GCF_023701885.1. Lineage (NCBI taxonomy): Bacteria > Pseudomonadati > Pseudomonadota > Gammaproteobacteria > Pseudomonadales > Pseudomonadaceae > Pseudomonas > Pseudomonas sp. CG7. The sequence continues at coordinate 6,269 of NZ_JABAEE010000063.1, forward strand.
TGAGCGCGTGTCGCCTGGGGATGAGGATGTGGGGGCTGCGTATAGCGTCAGCCGGATGGCTTGGGAAACCCGTCCGCAGCTGTACCGAGGCTCTGAGGATGGGATGGGGGCGATCATGGGGGATAGGCAGCTCTGGGCGCTGGGTTCGTATGTCCAGGGCAAGAAATCCGGTCAGTGGAAGGAGTTTGGCCCGTCGGGCGACGAGTCTACCGGCGCCTATGTGGATGGGGTGCGCCAGGGGCCATGGGTTATCAGTGATAGGGGGACTGTTTCCAAAGGCATGATCGTCGATGGCTTCTACGAGGGGCGCTGGACGATCGAGGGGTACGACGATGAGGTGCTGATGTCGGGCTTCGATACTTACAAACACGGTGATTTTGACGGGCCTTCCGAGCGTGTGCGTCATGGCGAGGTGATCCAGCGCGGCGATTTCGTGGGGGGCATGCAGCACGGGGATTGGAAAATGCCGTGGGGCGAGGTGCGTTGCGTGCAAGGCGTCCGGGAGGGGCGTTGGACATTGAAGGTGGAGGGCGGTGGCGTCCAGACCGTGGATTTTGTTGCCGACAAGAGGCACGGCGAGTTGCGAGAAGTGGATGCTGCGGGGGTGTTGCGGCGGGTCGAGCACTACCGAGCGGGTGTGCTGGATGGGTTGAAAGAGACCTATGCGGCGAATGGCAAGCTCACCTATTCGGCCCACTACGCCAATGGTCAGATCGAAGGGCGGGCGCTGACCTACACGGACGACGGTGCCGTGCTGCTGTCGGATATCTCCTGGCGTTACGGTTCGCGAGAGGGCGCCTTTCGTCTCTATCACCCCAATGGCCAGCCCGATACGGTGGCAACGTACGAAAAGGATGAGCCCATTGGCAACGTGCAATCATTCGACGCGAATGGGGTGTTGATCGCGGACCGCAACTATTGCCATGTACCGGATGGGAAGTACACCCGCATCAAGTTGTGCGGCAAGCAGCGCGGGGCGTTCAATAACGGTCACTTCGATTCCGAGAGTGACTACCTGTTTGGTAACGAACAGAGTGCCCGCCATACCCAGGATGGGCGCAATGTGCGGGAGGTGTTGCTGGGGCCTGATGATCGTGTGACTCGCAAGGAGTATTACCCCAGCGGTCAGTTGAAGTCCTCCGAGGCCCGGCAGGGGTTCCGGCTGATAACGGTCTATGGGCGCGAATACAAGGACTATTCGTACGCCAAGCGCGAAGGCGAGACGGTTTATTACTATCCGACGGGTGTGGTCGAGCGCCGCATGACCTTCAAGGATGACAAGATCGTGGGCTGCTACACCGGCTACGACGAGGCGGGCGTACAGAACTTCCCACCACCAGGAGGTTGCCCTCCGCCGAAGCCGGTGGTGTTCAATTTCGGCGAGTAGGGATTCTGATTTTTTTGGTCTTCCCCCTCCCAGTCAGTGTGGGCGGTTGTGGTGAGTGGAAAATTTATGCCCGCTGAAGAGCGAGTGTGGGAGCGAGCTTGCTCGCGAAGGCGGCTGCACAGTCAATATTACTGCTAGCTGACCCACCGCCATCGCGAGCAAGCTCGCTCCCACAGGGGGAGTTTGGTGGGCACAAGATGTATGCCCCGCTGCAGTTCCAGTGTGGGAGCGAGCCTGCTCGCGAAGGCGGCGATACAGTCACTATCTCCATTGACTGACCCACCGCCATCGCGAGCAAGCTCGCTCCCACAAGGGGAGGGGCTGTTCTGGTTGGGGGGTTAAATCGCAGGCAATAAAAAACCGACCCTGAGGTCGGTTTTTTAATGAGCGCGTCGCTTAGGCAGCAGCGGCAACGTTCAGGGCCTTTACGTGGCCATTCAGGCGGCTCTTATGGCGAGCAGCCTTGTTCTTGTGGATGATGCCTTTATCGGCCATGCGGTCGATAACTGGCACAGCCAGAACGTAAGCAGCTTGAGCTTTTTCAGCGTCTTTTGCGTCGATGGCCTTGACTACGTTCTTGATGTAGGTACGGACCATGGAACGCAGGCTGGCGTTGTGGCTGCGACGCTTCTCAGCCTGTTTTGCACGTTTTTTGGCGGAAGGTGTGTTGGCCACCGTCGAGCTCCTCGAAAGACTTTTTGGGAAATAGCAAACAAAATAGGCCGCGAATCATGCCGATGAGTTGAAGTCTTGTCAAGGGCGGGTGACGCGTTCCGCTGAATGGCAGGTGCTGCGCACCGAAGGATTTCTTTCCGGCGTGCGACCTGTAAACTCGCGGGCTTTGGCTCTGCACTGTTTAGCGGCGCGGAGTATCGCACAAGTGGGCGCGTTGTTCGCCTGCTGTTTATCGACAGGCAAAAACTCTTTTCATGAATCTGCTCAAATCGTTGGCCGCCGTCAGCTCTATCACGATGCTTTCCCGTGTCCTGGGGTTCGTTCGCGATACGTTGATCGCACGGATATTCGGCGCCGGGATGGCCACCGACGCCTTCTTCATCGCCTTCAAGCTGCCCAACCTGTTGCGGCGGATCTTCGCCGAAGGCGCGTTCTCCCAGGCCTTTGTGCCGATCCTGGCGGAATATAAAAGCCAGAAGGGCGACGAGGCGACTCGCACATTCATTGCCTACGTCACCGGCCTGCTGACCTTGGTGCTGGCGCTGGTCACGGCCGCCGGCATGCTCGCCGCGCCCTGGGTGATCTGGGCCACGGCGCCGGGCTTTACCGATACCCCGGAAAAATTCCAGCTCACCGCTGACCTGCTGCGGGTGACCTTTCCTTATATATTGCTGATTTCCCTGTCGTCCCTGGCCGGGGCGATCCTCAATACCTGGAACCGCTTTTCCGTGCCGGCCTTTGTGCCGACCCTGCTCAACGTCAGCATGATCGTGTTCGCGGTGTTCCTGACGCCTTACTTCGATCCGCCGGTAATGGCCCTGGGCTGGGCGGTACTGGTCGGCGGCCTGGCGCAACTGTTGTATCAACTGCCGCACCTGAAAAAGATCGGCATGCTGGTGCTGCCGCGGCTGAACCTGCGCGACAGCGGCGTATGGCGGGTGATGAAGCAGATGCTGCCGGCGATCCTCGGGGTGTCGGTGAGCCAGATTTCCCTGATTATCAACACCATCTTTGCCTCGTTCCTGGTGGCGGGCTCGGTGTCGTGGATGTACTACGCCGATCGCTTGATGGAATTACCGTCCGGCGTGCTGGGCGTGGCCTTGGGCACGATCCTGCTGCCAACCCTGGCCAAGACCTACGCCAGCCAGGACCGCCACGAATATTCGCGGATCCTCGATTGGGGCCTGCGCCTGTGCTTTGTGCTGGTGCTGCCGTGTGCGCTGGCGCTGGGGATCCTCGCCGAACCGTTGACCGTCTCGCTGTTCCAGTACGGCCAATTCAGTGCCTTTGATGCCTTGATGACTCAGCGGGCACTGATCGCTTACTCGGTGGGCTTGCTCGGGATCATCGTGATCAAGGTGCTGGCGCCAGGGTTCTACGCCCAGCAGAACATCCGCACGCCGGTGAAGATCGCCATTTGCACCCTGGTGATGACGCAGTTGTTCAACCTGCTGCTCATCGGCCCATTGGCCCACGCGGGCCTGGCCCTGGCGATCAGCGCCGGTGCCTGCCTCAACGCCGGGCTGCTGTTCTATCAGTTGCGCAAGCAAAAGATGTATCAACCACAACCGGGCTGGGCCAAGTTCGGCCTCAAGCTGCTGGTGGCCGTGGCGGTGATGTCGGCGGTGTTGCTGGGGGCGATGCATTTCATGCCGGCCTGGGGCGAAGGGCAGATGCTCGAGCGTTTCCTGCGCCTGGGTGCCCTGGTGGTGGCCGGCGTGGTGGCGTATTTCGGCATGTTACTGCTGATGGGCTTCCGTCTGCGCGACTTCAACCGCAAGGCCTTGAGCTGAGGGCGGGCCCTCGATAATCCCGGGCCGGGCAGTGGTTTTGTCGGTTCGATCACTTTGGGGTGCGGTGTTGCCTGTCGTCGGCCGCCGGGTGTGGTTATAATCGGCCACTTTATGAGCAAGAAGCGCGTTATGCAGCTGGTTCGAGGCCTCCACAACCTGCGCCCCCAGCATCGGGGCTGTGTCGCCACTATTGGCAACTTTGACGGTGTTCACCGTGGCCACCAGGCTATCCTGGCGCGGCTGCGCGAGCGTGCGCTGGAATTGGGCGTGCCCAGCTGCGTGGTGATCTTCGAGCCGCAGCCCCGGGAGTTTTTCGCCCCGGACACCGCCCCGGCCCGTTTGGCCCGGTTGCGGGACAAACTGCAACTGCTGGCCGCCGAAGGCGTCGACCGGGTCCTGTGCCTGGCCTTCAACCAACGCCTGAGCAAACTCAGCGCCGCCGAATTCGTCGAGACCATCCTGGTGGACGGTCTCGATGTGAAACATCTGGAAGTCGGCGATGATTTCCGTTTCGGCTGCGACCGGTCCGGGGATTTCGATTACCTGCAACAGGCCGGTATCGCCCAGGGGTTCACCGTCGAAGCGGCGCAGACCGTCGAGATGGATGGCTTGCGCGTCAGCAGTACCCAGGTCCGCAATGCCTTGGCGGCGGCCGACTTCGAATTGGCCGAGCGCTTGCTCGGCCGGCCGTACCGGATTGCCGGGCGGATCCTGCACGGGCAGAAACTGGCGCGCCAACTGGGCACGCCGACGGCCAACGTGCAGCTCAAGCGCCGTCGTGTGCCGCTGACCGGGGTGTTCCTGGTGAGTGTCGAGATCGACGGCAAGACCTGGCCCGGCGTCGCCAACATCGGCGTGCGACCCACGGTCCAGGGCGATGGCAAGGCCCACCTTGAAGTACATGTTCTGGATTTTGCCGGCGATCTGTATGACCGGCGTTTGACGGTGGTTTTCCACCATAAGCTGCGTGAAGAGCAGCGTTTTGCCTCCCTGGAGGCGCTCAAGACGGCGATCCATGCAGATATCGCCGCCGCCCGTGCCCTTGTCGCAACCAGCGCCAATCGCTAATGAAGAGCCTTAAATGACCGACTATAAAGCCACGCTAAACCTTCCGGACACCGCCTTCCCAATGAAGGCCGGCCTGCCTCAGCGCGAACCACAGATTCTGCAGCGTTGGGACAGCATTGGCCTGTACGGAAAGTTGCGCGAAATTGGCAAGGATCGTCCGAAGTTCGTCCTGCACGACGGCCCTCCGTACGCCAACGGCACCATCCACATCGGTCACGCGCTGAACAAGATTCTCAAGGACATGATCATCCGCTCCAAGACCCTGTCGGGTTTTGATGCGCCGTATGTCCCGGGCTGGGACTGCCATGGCCTGCCGATCGAGCACAAGGTCGAAGTGACCCACGGCAAGAACCTGGGCGCGGACAAGACCCGCGAGCTGTGCCGTGCCTACGCCACCGAGCAGATCGAAGGGCAGAAGTCCGAATTCATCCGCCTTGGCGTGCTGGGCGACTTCGCCAACCCGTACAAGACCATGGACTTCAAGAACGAAGCGGGCGAAATCCGTGCCCTGGCGAAAATCGTCGAGGGCGGCTTCGTGTTCAAGGGCCTCAAGCCGGTGAACTGGTGCTTCGATTGCGGTTCGGCCCTGGCCGAGGCGGAAGTCGAGTACGAAAACAAGAAGTCCTCGACCATCGACGTCGCGTTCCCGATCGCCGATGAAGACAAGCTCGCCGCCGCGTTCGGCCTGGGCAAGCTGGCCAAGCCCGCATCGATCGTGATCTGGACCACCACCCCGTGGACCATCCCGGCCAACCAGGCGCTCAACGTCCACCCGGAATTCAACTACGCCTTGGTCGACGTCGGCGACAAGCTGCTGGTGCTGGCCGAAGAGCTGGTCGAATCCTGCCTGGCCCGCTACAACCTCGAAGGTTCGGTGATCGCCACCGCGCCGGGTTCGGCGCTGGAACTGATCAATTTCCGCCATCCGTTCTATGACCGCCTGTCGCCAGTGTACCTGGCCGACTATGTGGAGTTGGGCGCGGGCACTGGCGTGGTTCACTCCGCACCGGCCTATGGCGTCGACGACTTCGTGACCTGCAAGAAATACGGCATGGTCAACGACGACATCCTCAACCCGGTGCAGAGCAATGGCGTGTACGCGCCATCGCTGGAGTTCTTCGGTGGCCAGTTCATCTGGAAAGCCAACCCGGCCATCGTCGACAAGCTCACCGAAGTCGGCGCGCTGCTGCACACCACCGTCATCGAACACAGCTACATGCACTGCTGGCGCCACAAGACCCCGCTGATCTACCGCGCCACCGCGCAGTGGTTCATCGGCATGGACAAGCAGCCCACCAGCGGTGACACCCTGCGCCAGCGCTCCCTCAAGGCCATCGAGGAAACCCAGTTCGTGCCGGCCTGGGGCCAGGCGCGCCTGCACTCGATGATCGCCAACCGTCCGGACTGGTGCATCTCCCGCCAGCGCAACTGGGGCGTGCCGATCCCGTTCTTCCTGAACAAGGAAAGCGGCGAGTTGCACCCGCGCACCGTCGAACTGATGGAAATCGTGGCCAAGCGCGTCGAGGCCGAAGGCATCGAGGCCTGGTTCAAGATGGATGCCGCCGAGCTGCTGGGCGACGAAGCATCGCTGTACGACAAGATCAGTGACACCCTGGACGTCTGGTTCGACTCCGGCACCACCCACTGGCACGTGCTGCGCGGTTCGCACCCGATGGGCCACGAGACCGGCCCACGCGCCGACCTGTACCTGGAAGGCTCGGACCAACACCGTGGCTGGTTCCACTCGTCCTTGCTGACCGGTTGCGCCATCGACAATCACGCGCCGTACCGCGAACTGCTGACCCACGGCTTCACCGTCGATGAGTCTGGCCGCAAGATGTCCAAGTCCCTGGGCAACGTGATCGCGCCGCAAAAGGTCAATGACACTCTGGGCGCCGATATCATGCGCCTGTGGGTGGCGTCCACCGACTATTCCGGCGAGATGGCCGTTTCCGAGCAGATCCTGCAGCGCAGCGCGGACGCCTACCGGCGGATCCGTAACACCGCGCGCTTCCTGCTTTCGAACCTGACCGGCTTCAACCCGGCCACCGACCTGCTGCCGGCCGAAGAAATGCTCGCGCTGGACCGTTGGGCCGTGGACCGTACCCTGTTGCTGCAACGCGAATTGCAGGAGCACTACGGCGAATACCGCTTCTGGAACGTCTATTCCAAGATCCACAACTTCTGCGTGCAGGAGCTGGGTGGTTTCTACCTCGACATCATCAAGGACCGCCAGTACACCACTGGCGCCAACAGCAAGGCCCGTCGTTCGTGCCAGACCGCGCTGTTCCACATCAGCGAGGCCCTGGTGCGCTGGATCGCGCCGATCCTGGCGTTCACCGCCGACGAGCTGTGGCAGTACCTGCCAGGCGAGCGCAACGAGTCGGTGATGCTCAACACCTGGTACGAAGGCCTGACCGAACTGCCGCAAGGCTTCGAGCTGGACCGTGCGTATTGGGATCGTGTGATGGCAGTCAAGGCGGCGGTCAACAAGGAAATGGAGATCCAGCGGGCGGCCAAGGCTGTCGGCGGCAACCTCCAGGCCGAAGTGACCCTCTACGCCGAAGATGCCCTGGACGCCGATCTGGCGAAGCTGGGCAACGAGCTGCGCTTCGTGCTGATCACCTCCACCGCCAGTGTCGCGCCGTTGGTGCAGGCGCCGGCCGATGCGGTGGCCACTGAAGTCAGCGGCCTGAAGCTGAAGATCGTCAAGTCGAACCACACCAAGTGCGCCCGTTGCTGGCACTGTCGCGAAGACGTCGGCGTGAACCCGGAGCATCCGGAAATCTGCGGTCGTTGCGTGGACAACATCAGCGGTGCTGGCGAGGTTCGTCATTATGCCTAACGCAGCGGGCCGCTTCGGGCGGTTGGGCTGGCTCTGGTTGAGCGTGCTGGTCCTGGTCATCGACCAGGCCAGCAAGTACTACTTCGAGAACTCGCTGACGATGTACCAGCAGATCGTGATCATTCCCGATTACTTCAGCTGGACCTTGGCCTACAACACCGGGGCGGCGCTCAGTTTCCTGGCCGACAGCTCCGGCTGGCAGCGCTGGCTGTTCGCCCTGATCGCCATTGTGGTCAGCGCCGTGTTGGTGGTCTGGCTCAAGCGCCTGGGGCGCAATGAGACTTGGCTGGCGGTGGCGCTGGCCTTGGTGCTCGGTGGGGCCTTGGGCAATCTCTATGATCGCATCGCCCTGGGCCACGTCATCGATTTCATCCTGGTGCATTGGCAGAACCGCTGGTATTTCCCGGCGTTCAACTTTGCCGACAGTGCCATCAGCGTGGGCGCGGTGATGCTCGCCCTGGATATGTTCAAGAGCAAGAAAACCGGAGAAGCCGTCCATGACTGAGCAGCGTATCGCTCAAAATACCGAAGTGAAGCTTCACTTCGCCCTGCACCTGGAAAACGGCGACACCGTCGACAGCACCTTCGACAAGGCGCCGGCGGTGTTCAAGGTCGGTGACGGTAACCTGCTGCCGGGCTTCGAAGCGGCGATCTTCGGGTTCAAGGCCGGCGACAAGCGCACCGTGGTCGTGCCACCAGAAAACGCCTTTGGTCAGCCCAACCCGCAAAACGTGCAGACCATGCCACGCTCCCAGTTCCAAGACATGGAGCTGTCCGAGGGCCTGCTGGTGATCTTCAACGACGCGGCCAATACCGAATTGCCGGGTGTGGTGAAGGCTTTTGATGACGCCCAGGTGACGGTGGACTTCAACCATCCGCTGGCAGGCAAGACCTTGAACTTCGAAGTGGAAATCCTCGAAGTGAAGGCGGTTTAAGGTTTAACAGGCAGTTCCTGCTGCCACCCGATTCACTGTGGGAGCGAGCTTGCTCGCGATAGCGTCGTACCAGTCAATATTGACGTTGGCTGATATACCTCATCGCGAGCAAGCTCGCTCCCACACGGTATTGCACCGATTCAATTTCTTGCGCGCAAGACACGAGGCACAGCATGCAAATCAAACTCGCCAACCCCCGTGGCTTCTGCGCCGGTGTGGACCGGGCGATCGAAATCGTCAACCGCGCCCTGGAAGTCTTCGGGCCGCCGATCTACGTGCGCCACGAAGTGGTCCACAATAAATTCGTCGTCGAAGACCTGCGCAGCCGCGGGGCGATTTTCGTCGAGGAACTGGACCAGGTGCCGGACGACGTCATTGTTATCTTCAGTGCCCACGGGGTTTCCCAGGCCGTGCGCAGCGAAGCCGCCGGCCGTGGCCTGAAGGTGTTCGACGCGACGTGCCCATTGGTGACCAAGGTGCACATCGAAGTGGCCCGCTACAGCCGTGACGGTCGCGAATGCATCCTGATCGGCCATGAAGGCCACCCGGAAGTCGAAGGCACCATGGGCCAATACGATGCCAGCAACGGCGGTGCGATCTACCTGGTCGAAGACGAGGAAGACGTTGCGGCCTTGCAGGTACGCAACCCCGAGAGCCTGGCCTTCGTGACCCAGACGACCCTGTCCATGGACGACACCAGCCGCGTGATCGACGCCCTGCGTGCGCGCTTCCCGGCCATCGGTGGGCCGCGCAAGGATGACATCTGCTACGCCACCCAGAACCGCCAGGATGCGGTCAAGCAACTGGCCAACGAATGCGATGTGGTGTTGGTGGTCGGCAGCCCGAACAGCTCCAACTCCAACCGCTTGCGTGAGCTGGCCGAGCGCATGTCCACCCCGGCCTACCTGATCGACGGTGCCGAGGACATGCAGCGCAGCTGGTTCGAGGGCGTCGAGCGCATCGGCATCACCGCCGGTGCGTCCGCGCCGGAAGTCCTGGTGCGCGGCGTGATCCAGCAATTGCAGGCCTGGGGTGCCACCGGTGCCGAGGAGTTGGCCGGTCGCGAGGAAAACATCACGTTTTCGATGCCGAAAGAGTTGCGCGTCCGCTCTTTGCTTTGAGCCCTTTCTCGCACAGGGCCTGCTCGGTTTTGACGCTTTCCAGGCGAACACGGCCTGAAGGCGCCAATATCACTTGATGATGGCTGAGCGGCCCGCGTTTGGCGCAGACATGCAGCGTGCCGGCCTGGAATGCGCCGCTGGGGTGCAGGGCTTCCCCCTGGTTGCCGAACCTCACCCTGCGTTTTACCGGCCCGTTGCCCATCACCCGGGCGTTTGCGCGGCGCTCCATCAGTACCGTCTTCTCCTTGTCGTCCAGGGTAATGCGCCAGCCTCGGCCCCAATCGTTGTCTATCGCCCTGAGCACAACCGTCCGGTTGCGCGCGATGGCTTCGCTGCGTGCGCTGCGTAACCCGCTGATCAGCAACTGCGCGGTATCCTCGCGTTCGATGGACTCGATCAGCTCTTTGTAGCCTGCGCTGGCCCACGGCAGAACAATTGCGGCAATTGCCAGTCCCATGAGCAGTTCGATCAGGCTGAAGCCCTGTTGATACATGACGTCTCCTCCCTGGAGTCCGAAAACGACGCGCTCCTGGCGCCGCAAACCGAAACAACCGCACACAAAGGCGGTGGTTTGTTCTAGCGTGTAGAAACAGGTATAGCCGACGGCAACGGAGGGCACCGATGGATCTTCGTACAAAAGGTTTCACGCTGATCGAGGTGCTGGTGGCCCTTGGCGTGCTGCTGATCCTGATCACCATGGCGGTGCCGTCATTTACCGGGTCGCTGCAGAGCACCAAGGCCGACACCGATATCGACGACTTGCGCCGGGCGCTGAACTTTGCCCGGATGACGGCGATCGACCGTGGTATCACCACGCGAATTCGCCCCACCGCCGAGGGCAGCGCCTGGAGCGGCGAACTGACGGTGTATGACAGTACTGGCTCGTCGCCCAATATATTGCGGGTTGTTCCAGCAATGAGCAGCGGCGCGACTCTGACGCTAACCTCAGACGTGACCAACATTGATTTCAACAATCTGGGCGGGCTATCGGCACCGGCCACGCCGGTGAGTTTCAATTATGTACGCGGGGCGCAGAGCAGGACGCTGAGTGTTTGCCTCAATGGACGAATCGTATTGGGAAGTTGCGGATGAAGGGTTGCAGTAAAAGGAGACAGGGAGGCATGACCCTGATCGAGGTGCTGGTGGCGGTGCTGATTCTCGGCGTCGGCTTGCTCGGGGCGGCGATGATCCAGCTCAATGCGCTCAAGTACACCGACAGCTCGCGCATGACCAGCCAGGCCAGTTTCATTGCCTACGACCTGCTGGACCGCATTCGCGCCAACTCCGGCGCCGACTACACCATCACGCCGCCCAGCTCGCCGAACCTCAACGTGGCCCGCGACCAGGACCTTTATGACTTCAAGACCAATATCGTCGCCTTCGGCGGCGCCACGGCCACGGGCACCGTTGCGCTGAACCAGCGGGTCTACACCATCACCGTTTCCTGGGACGATGCCCGGGCCGCCAACACCACCGACGCCGCCGAGGCGCGGCGCAGCTTTGTCCTGACCAGCCGCGTCGCTGTCGACCCGCCGGGGACGGTGCCATGAACCGGCACAGTCGCGGTTTCGGCCTGATCGAATTGATGATCGCGCTGGTGCTCAGCCTGATCGTCATCCTGGGTGTGGTGCAGATTTTCATCGCCGCGAAGAACACTTACGTCAGCCAGAGCGCCGCCGCGGTGATGCAGGAGGACGCGCGGTTTGCCTTGAGCAAAATGGTCCAGGAAATTCGCATGGTGGGCATGTTCGGTTGCTTGGCGACCATCATCGATGCCTCATCGGATAACAGTTTCGCTGTCAGCCAGGACACGCCAATCCGTTGGGATAACGCCAACCGGAGGTTGACCCTGGTCACCGCCGACATAGGCAGTGGCGGTAGCGCCCCAACCTGGACCGTCGTCTCCGATTGCCTCACCTCGGCGACGGCCTATAGCAACGCACGGCTACCGGCGACGGGGCAGTTGGCGTTTCCGATTCGCCGACTGGTCTACAGCTTCAACAACAATCAATTGCTACTGGGCAGCGGCACCGGCAACCCGCCGACCCTGTCGGTGCTGGTGGACAACGTGCGGGCGTTCGACGTGACCTTCGGCGTGGCGGGCAGCGCTACGGATATCGCGGCGTCGAGCTACACCAGTAACCCGGCTGACCCGGCCCTGATCCGCAGCGTGCGCCTGACCCTGACGCTTTTTGATCCGAGGAACGCGGTGCGCGAGCAGACCTTCAATGTCGTTGCCGCGTTGCGCAACCGGCTGCTATGAAGGAGATGACTTCGATGGGGCATGTGCATCGCCAACGTGGCATGGCCTTGCTGGTCAGCCTGGTTTTCCTGTTGTTGCTGACGTTGATCGGGTTGTCGTCGATGCAGAGCGCCACCCTCCAGGAAAAAATGACCAGCAGCGTCATGCAGCGCAACCAGTCGTTCCAGATGGCCGAGGCGGCGCTGAGGGTCGGTGAAAGCGCGGTGCAGGTCGAAACCTATTCCCTGCCGAGGTGCGCCCCCACGATCCAGTGCGCACCGCCGGCCGAGTCGGCGACGTTGACGGTCGCGGGGCGCAATTCGTCGTCAGGGGTGCTCTGGGTGGCCGCCGCCGGTGGGTTCTATGGTGTGCAGAACATCGGCACGACGCTCACGGCCGTCAATGTGCCGCTTAATACGTCGGCGACGCTGTACCGGATCACGGCGGTAGCGGTGGTGGGCAATAACCAGCGCAGCGTGGTGGAGAGCATCTATGCGAAATATTAAGGCGCTTCGCAGAGGGTGGCAGATGTTGCGGGGCGCGATGCTGAGCCTTTACCTGGCGGCCCCGGCCTATGCGTTCACGCCTTCGGACTCGCCCTTGCTGAGTGCCGCCGCCGTCACGCCGAACGTGATGCTGCTGATCGATGATTCGGGGAGCATGAACAACATCATTTGGGCTGCGGGGTTTGATCCGGCGGTGACGCAAACACGTACTTATGCATGCAACGCCAGTAACAACTGCTACGACAGGTATGAGCTGGACCTGGAGGACTCGAATATCCTGTTGGTGAGCCTGTTGCGTGGCGGCTGCTCGTCTGGCTGGTATGGTTTCTATCGACCCAGTATCGGCCGGATCTGTCTGCGCTTGCCAGATCCTGTGGGAGGCGGCGATACCCGTTACACCGGCAAATACTTGGCGTATCTGGTGACACTGGCCAACGGCTCGAGCCGCGATTTCACCACCGGTACGATCCCCACGGATTATCGGATCAACGTGGCGCGGGATGTCTCCAATGAGTTGGTCGCCAATAACCGCGCCCTGCGCATCGGCCTTGCTACCTTCAACCCACCCAATTTCAGCAACTCCGGCCCGGGAGGCTACATTGCCCGGGCTGTCAGCGACCTGTCACCCGTCAGCGGCAGCGTGACCCAGACCCAGGCCAACAGCAACTACAGCGCCCTGATCAATGCCATCAACGGCCTGGGCGCTGTCGCGAACACACCGTTGGCCGAGAGCTATTACGAGGTTACCCGCTACTTCAGGGGCATGGCGCCTTACTACAATGGCACGCCTGCCACCTACACCAGTCCGATCCAGTACCGTTGCCAGAAAAACTTCGGCGTAGTGGTCACCGACGGCTTGCCCACCTACGACCGGACGTTCCCCACCAACGACCCGCAGGGCCTGTCCCGGCTGCCAAACTGGGATGGCATCAGCAGCAACGATGGCGTCGATCCTCTCGGTAATGCGGAGGGCGACACGCTTTACCTGGACGACATCGCCAAGTTCGCCTTCGACATCGACATGCGCTCCACCGGCACCGACGCCACCGGCAAGAGCTGGAACAGCGTGGATTTTCCTCGGCAGTACCTCAATACCTATACCGTAGGATTTGCCGTCACCAACCAGATGTTGTCCGACGCCGCCCGTTACGGGGCGGGCAAGTATTATCCGGCGAGCGACAGCGAAGGCCTGAATTCGGCGCTGTCGTCAGCCCTGAGTGATATCACTTCCAAAGCTGGCTCCGGGGGCGGCGGCACCACCAACGCCGCCACGTTATCCAGCACCTCCAGCTACTACCAGACCACTTATGACCCCAAGGACTGGCGTGGGACCATCCGGGCATTCGGCTTCACCCCGGCGGGTACGGTCAACACGGCAGCGGTGCAATGGACCACCGACACCGCCATCGTGCCCGGCGCCACGGCGCCGATCTATCAATCCTGGAACACCGCGACCAACGTGCCGGTGACCCTGGCCTACGGCAATTTTTCGCCGGCCCAGCAAACCAGCCTCAGCCAGAACCTGCCCACGGGGATCACCGGCAATGACTTGGTGGAGTGGAGCAAGGGCGTCAACAAGACCGGCCTTAAGGTGCGCAGCGCATTATTGGGCGACATCATCAATTCGCCGTTGGTGCTGGCGTCGCCCAATGACCAGACCGCTGCGGACCTGCTCAACGACACCAGCTACAGCACCTACCTGGCGACCAAGGCGACAAACATGAGCACCAGCCTGGTGGTGAATGGCAACGATGGTTTCTTCAGTGTCATCAACAGCGCAAACGGCGCGCGGCGTTACGCCTACATGCCTTCGAACGTGCTGCCCTCGTTGCAGGACATTGCCGACGTCAACTACATCAACGGCGTGAGCCACAAATTCCTCGTGGATGGACAAATCGGTCTATTCGACGTGCAGTCGGGGAGCGCCTGGAAGACCGTGGCCGTCGGTGGCACCGGGGCTGGGGGCAAGGTGTTCTATGCGGTCCAGCTGTTCGATGCGGCGGCCGGCAATGCGTATCGGGCGTTGTGGCAAATCAGTGCGCCAACCGTCGCCAACACGGCCAATGCCTTTAATGCCCTGGGCTACGCCTATGCGCGTCCCGAAGTCGCACGCCTGGCGGACGGTCGCTGGGCGGCGTTCATCGCCAATGGCTACGGCAGCAATACAGGTGTGGCGGCGTTGTACGTGGTGGATATCCGTGACGGTTCGCTGATCCGCAAAATCGTCATCAACAGCAGCGAAACCGATAACGGCCTGTCGTCGGTCAAGCTGCGAGTCAACTCGCAGAATATAGTGCAGGCCGCGTACGGTGGTGACTTGAAGGGGCGGATGTGGAAGTTCGACCTCAGCGGCACTTCACCCACCGCCTGGGGCCTGGCGTTTGCTGGGCAGCCGTTGTTCACCGCACCCGGAGGCGCGACCCAGCCGATCACTGTGCAACCTCTGCTGGCAGACAATCCCCAGGGCGGCACCCAGGTGTTTTTTGGTACCGGCAAGTTCAACGAAGCAGCCGACAAGCTCAACAAGGACCTGCAGGCGTTCTATTCGATCTGGGACGCCACGGGCAGCGCGGGGCAAATCGCCGTGTCGAGCCTGCAGGCCCAGTCGATCACCGGGGTGTTTTCCGGCAGCACCGGGCAGTTCGTGACCACCAGCCAGACGGACGTGGCGTATCCTACAAAGAAGGGCTGGTACCTGCCGTTGGTGTACAACAACGTGCTGACCGGGGAGCGAGTCATCAACCCGGCCAGCCTGGTGCTCGGGCGTGTGGTCTTTACCACGGCCGCCGTGGACACCACTGACCCTTGCGCCAGCTTCGGTACGGGCAAACTGCTCGAATTGGATGCGTTCAACGGTAAGATGCTCAACTATGCGGTACTCGATACCAACAATGATGGTTCGCTCACCAGCCTCGACACGATTTCCGCCGGCGTGGTGTTCACGGGCGGCATCCCGACATTGAGCGCCGTCGTCAGTGCCAACGGGGCCACCAATATGATCGTGAACGACTCCGGTGGTGGTATCACCGACCTGCTGGGCAAATCCGTCGGCGGCAGCCGCCGTATCATGTGGCGGCAAATACAATGAGGGAGCAAGGCATGCGCAGATCCAACCGCGGTTTCACCTTGATCGAAATCATGATCGTGATCGCGATCATCGGTATCGTGATCACCGTCGGCTATCCGAGCCTGACCGAATACATGAAGAAGGGCCGACGGGCCGAAATCGCCGGGCTCTTGTCGGAGCAGGCGCAAATTCTCGAACGCCACTATTCGAAGAACAGCGTCTACACCAATGCGACCGGGCTGAGTAGTGGCAACGATTTCTACACCATTACCCCGACACTGACGGACCAGAGCTTCATCCTGACCGCCGTGCGCAAGAGCGGCTCGTCCATGGCGACGGACAAGTGCGGTGACTTCAAAATCACCAATACCGGCGTACGAAGCGTGGAAAATGCTGCTGGGGTGACTGCCAAGGATTGTTGGGGGCGCTGAGTTTCTTTTATCCGGGCGCGCTTTATGCGCCCTTTGTTTGTGAGTTGAATCAGAACATGACCAGGCAACAGCAAGTGGTGATTGTCGGTGGCGGAGTCATCGGCCTGCTGACGGCGTTCAATCTGGCGTCCGAAGGGCAACGTGTGGTGCTGCTGGACCGTTCCAATGTCGGCCAGGAATCGTCCTGGGCCGGTGGCGGTATTGTTTCGCCGTTGTACCCGTGGCGCTATAGCCCGGCGGTCACGGCGCTGGCCCATTGGTCACAGGATTTTTATCCACAGCTGGGGGAGCGTCTGTTCGCAGCCACCGGGATCGACCCGCAAGTACATGTGACCGGGCTTTATTGGTTGGATCTGGACGACCAGGACGAAGCGCTGGCCTGGGCCAGGCGGGAAGGGCGCCCGCTGCGGGCTGTGGATATCTCGGCGGTTCATGATGCGGTGCCGGTGCTGGGCGCGGGATTTTCCCGGGCGATCTACATGGCTGACGTGGCCAACGTGCGTAATCCGCGGCTGGTGAAATCCCTCAAGGCTGCGTTGCAGGCGATGCCGAACGTCACGCTGCATGAGCATTGCGAAGTCAGCGGGTTCATTCGCGACGGTGGGCGCGTGGTGGGCGTGCACAGTTCTGCCGGTGAAATTCATGGCGATGAGGTGGTGCTGGCCGCCGGTGCCTGGAGCGGTGAGTTGCTCAAGACCTTGGGCTTGAAATTGCCGGTCGAGCCGGTCAAGGGCCAGATGATTCTGTACAAGTGCGCATCGGATTTTCTGTCGAGCATGGTTCTGGCCAAGGGGCGTTATGCGATCCCGAGGCGTGATGGGCATATTCTGGTCGGCAGTACGCTGGAGCGTGAAGGTTTCGACAAGACCCCGACCGAGGTTGCGTTGGAGAGCCTGAAGGCTTCGGCGCAGCAGCTGATTCCGGCGTTGGCGGGTGCCGAGGTGGGGGGGCATTGGGCCGGGTTGCGGCCTGGGTCGCCTGAAGGTATTCCCTATATCGGCGAGGTGCCGGGGATTGCAGGGCTTTGGCTGAACTGTGGGCATTATCGCAATGGGTTGGTGTTGGCGCCGGCTTCGTGTCAGTTGTTTACGGATTTGATGTTGGGGCGTGAGCCGGTGATTGATCCTGCGCCTTATGCGCCGGCGGGGCGGTTGTAAGGTTTTATACTCTGATCCAAATTGTGGGAGCGAGCCTGCTCGCGATGGCGGTTTGATTGAGTACATATCCATTTCTGCGGTAACGGCTACTTAGGGTTCCGCCCTTACGGCGGCTCACTTTTTTTCAAACGCCAAAAAAAGTAAGCAAAAAAGGCTTGCCCCACCACTCGGTGCCTCGCTTAGGCTCGGCATGCCCTCACTCCGGCATTGCTCCGTGGGCCGCCGCGAAGGGCCATCCATGGCCCAGCGCGGCTAACCCGGCATCCATGCCGAGGTGCCCACTGCGCAATACCTGCGTTCGGCCATCGTGGTTAACGGGGCCTCCAGATCAAAAGCCGGGCCGAGGCGGCCTTATAGCCGACCTGGCTCTTCCGGTCGTACACCCATCAGATCTGTGGGAGCAAAGCTTGCTCGCGAGGCGGCCTAACAGCCGACCTGATTCTTCCGTTCGTACACTGATCCAATTGTGGGAGCGAGCCTGCTCGCGATGAGGCCTGCACATTCAGCACCTTCATCGGCCATGACATCGCCATCGCGAGCAGGCTCGCTCCCACATTGAATCTTCAGTAGACACAATATTTCATGCGCTCGGACCTCCTGTGGGAGCGAGCTTGCTCGCGATGAGGCCTGCAGCCCAACATCTTCTCAACTGGGGCACCGCCATCGCGAGCAAGCTCGCTCCCACAGGATTTAGGTGGCCAAAAAGTTTGTAAATCATCTTCGAGCCAATGTGGGCCTATCCCTCTGTTGCTGTTGCTGTTGCTGTTGCTGTTGCTGTTGCTGTTGCTGTTGCTCTGCTTTTGACTTTGATCTCGGACGCCCCGTTACACCACGCTGGCCGAACGTAGGTATTGTGGAGTGGGCATCCCGGCATGGATGCCGGGATAGCCGCGCTGGGCCATGGATGGCCCTTCGCGGCGGCCCACGGAGCAATGCCGGAGTGAGGGCACACCGAGCCTAGGCGAGGTGCCGAGTGGTGGGGCAAAGCGTTTTTGGTTACTTTTGGCGCTCTTCCAAAAGTGACCCGCCGTAAGGGCGGAACCCTAAGCCGCCGTTACCGCAGAAACGGATATACACACCGCCTCACAGCCGACCAAGCTTTGTGGGAATGGTCGGACAAAATTCTGATTCAAAAAGAATTTTCCGACGAGTTCTGGCGGTTGCCGGGTGGGAAGAACCCTGGCTAACCTTTCCCCGTCGCTGCCAATTCAGCGTCCGGGCGTCGCGGCCCGAAAACTTGGTAATCCATTTCCTCTTTGGAGTACCGCAATGAGTGACAAACCACTACCACCTTCAGAAACCAATAACGCTTCTCCTGACTCCAGCCATAACACGAAAGGGCTCGATGAAGCCGCCAAACGCGCCCTCGACTATTACCTCGGCCCAAAGCCCGACACCAAAAAGAAACCCACCTCAAACCAGCTATTCACTGTAGTGGATGGCATCGACACCGAATGCCTCCTCACCAACCTCAGCGAAACCCTGGCCTCCGCCAATGCCACGATCAGCGACCTGGCCTTCGAACTTGAAGGCTCGCGACGGCATGTCGCCTTGGGGGTACAGCAGCTGATTGAACTGTGTGCATTACTGGCCAATCGAGTACTGGACGAACGGGTGCCAGTGCCGGAGGGCTAGAAAGCGGCGTTACAGAGGGTGAACGCCGAACCTGTGGCGAGGGAGCTTGCTCCCGCTGGGCTGCGTAGCAGCCCCAAAAGCAGCGACTCGATCTACCTGATGCATCGAGGTGTCAGGTTGGGGACCGCTTCGCAGCCCAGCGGGAGCAAGCTCCCTCGCCACAGGGGTAAGCGTAAGCTTAAAAAGCGTGGCTCAATCCAGCCCAAGCTTCTTCAACCGATACCGCATCGACCGAAACGACAACTTCAACCGCTGCGCCGCCGCCGTGCGGTTCCAGCGGGTTTCTTCCAATGCCTGGAGGATGAGCTTGCGCTCGATCTCTTCCAGGTAATCCTCGAGATTGTCGACCTGCATCAAATCGGGATTGCCCGCCTCAGTCGCATTGCCCTCGGCCAGACGCAGGTCATCCGCTTCGATCAGTTGCTGTTCGCACAAGGTATAGGCCCGCTCAAGCATGTTCTCCAACTCCCGCACATTGCCCGGGAAACGGTAGTTCTGCAGGGCTTCCAGGGCTCGCGGATGGAGCTTTGCCGCAGGGCTGCCGGTAGCGCTGGCCAGGCGCTGGAGCATGTGGTTGGCCAAGGGCTCGATGTCTTCGCGGCGTTCGCGCAAGGGCGGGACGCGCAGTTCGATGACGTTCAGTCGGTAATACAGATCCTGGCGAAAGCGTCCGGCGGCGACCTCGGCGTCGAGATCCTTGTGGGTGGCGCAGAGGATTCGCACATCCACCACCTCCTCCTGCTGGCCGCCCACGGCGCGCACGGCCTTTTCCTGGATGGCTCGCAACAGCTTGACCTGCATCGCCAGGGGCAGGTCGGCCACCTCATCGAGGAACAAGGTTCCGCCATGGGCTGCCTGGAATAAGCCGGGCTTATCTTCGATGGCGCCGCTGAAACTGCCTTTTCGGTGCCCGAAGAACTCGCTTTCCATCAACTCTGTGGGAATCGCCCCACAGTTGACCGGTACAAAACGCTGGTTCGCACGGGGGCCTTGTTCGTGAATCAACCGGGCGACCAGCTCCTTGCCGCAGCCCGATTCCCCGCTGATATATACCGGTGCCTGGCTGCGGGCGAGTTTCTCGATCTGCTTGCGCACACCGAGCATGGGGGGCGAATCGCCCAGCAGGCAGCGTTCGAGGGTGCTGGTCGGTGTGGCGACCGGTGGCAGGCGCAGGGCGCTGGTGACCAGTTCCCGCAGCCGACCCAGGTCGCCCGGTGTGGTCAGGAAGTCGAAGGCACCGGCCTTGAGGGCATCGATGGCGGTTTCCAGGCTGCCATAGGCGGTGATCATCGCCACGGGCAGTTGTGGATAACGTTGCTGGATGTGCTGTACCAGCTCCAGGCCGGTGCCATCGGGCAGGCGCATGTCGGTCAGGCACAGGTCGAAGGCATCCCCTGCCAGCAGGGCTTGGGCCTCGGCAAGGTTCTTGGCGCTGCGGGTGTCGAGTTTCATCCGGCCCAGGGTGATGTCCAGGAGTTCGCGGATGTCCGGTTCGTCATCGACGATCAGGATTCGTTGCCGTGAGCGATTGTTCAAATCTGTTTCCGTCCGTGAGCAAAAGTGATGCGAAAGCAGCCGCCGCCTTGGCGTGGTTTGAAGTCTAGGCGGGCCTGGTTGCTTTCGCACAGCTCACGGGACAGATAGAGCCCAAGGCCGGTGCCCTGGCTGCTGGTGGTGAAGAAGGGTTCGAACAGATGTGCCTGTTGCTCGGGCGTGACACCGGGGCCGTTGTCGATGATGTCCAGGGTCGACAGCTGGCTGTGAGGGTCGATGAACAGTTTCAGCCAGGCCTCGGCCTGTTCATGGGCCATGGCGCTGTGGCGCCAGGCGTTGCGCAGCAGGTTGTCGAGCACCTGGGTGAGCTGGTCGGGGTCCATGAGCGTGGTGTAGTCGCCCGGGTCGATGCTCAAGTGCAATCGTTGGTGGTCGGCCATGCTTTCGCGGGTCTGCCGGACGAACTGATCGAGCCAGGTCCGCAGGTCGAGGCGCTGGGGTGTGGTTTGCTGGCGGCGAGACAGCTGCAGGACGTTTTCAATGACGCGATTCATTCGTTGGGAGTGATCTTGAATAATCTGCGTCAGACGCCGATCCGCGTCGTTCAGTTCCTCGGATTCGCGCAGCAATTGCGCCGCGTGGCTGATGGCGCCCAAGGGGTTGCGGATTTCATGGGCGATACCGGCGGTCAGGCGCCCCAGGGAGGCGAGCTTGAGCTGTTGGGCGTGCTGGGCCACCTGGGCCAGGTCTTCGAGAAACACCAGGATCTGCTGCTGGTCGTTGTGGCCCAGGGCGATGAAGCTCGGTTGCAGGGTCAGGCCCGTGCCGCTGATGGTCAGGCTGGGCGGGCGCAGGCTGGGGTTGTTCAGCCAGAGTTGCAGGCGCTCGACCAGGGCGCTGGAACAATCGTCGATCGGCTGGCCGACCAGATCGTGCATGCCCAGCAGGTTCAGCGCGCTTTCGTTGGCCAGTTGGACCCGGCGCTGGCGGTCGAGCACCAGGATGCCGGTGCGCATGCGTTGCAGGATCAGGGCATTGAGGGCTTCCAGTCCGACTACTTCGCTGGCCCGCTGCTCGGCCAGGGTTTCGCTGGCTTCCAAACGTCGGATCAGGCCCTGCACCAGCAGCGCGGCGGCAAAACACAACGCCCCGAGGGTGCCGGCTTGCAAGTAACTGCTGGGACGGTTCGAGTCGCTCAAGCCAAGAAATAAACTCGAACCGACGATGCCAAGGGTGGCGACGGCCGCGATCAACAGGCCGATCCTTCCGCGCAGCAGCGTATTGCCGATGGCCACCGAGACGATGATCAGGTTACCGATGGCGCTGGGGGCACCGCCCGCGGCGAAGAACAGCCACGAGAGCAGCAGCACGTCGGTCAGGGTCAGGCCGAACAGCCGGGCAGGGCGGCGGGTGTTTTCCAGGAACACCACCAGCAGGATATTCAAGACCAGGTACAACCAGCTGCCACTGCGCAGCAGGTCGTCGTTGGCGTACTCCAGCAGACGGTTGTCCATGTTGCTGGAGATCAGCAGCACCAGGGTGATGCCGATACTCAGGCGGTACAGGTGGTAGAGGCGCAGCAGGCGCTGCGCCTGTTTGATGCGTGGGCTTGTAGCCTCAGCGTTCACGAGTGCCCGGGCCTTGCTCGAGATGAGCCTGGCTGCAATACCATTGCTGTTCGAGGGCCAGTGCCCGGTCACGGGGCAGGTGTACGCCGCAATGGGCGCAACGGACCATGGGCGGTGCGTCCTGTTCCTGGGTGGGGCGGGACGCGCGGCCGCCGGTCTTCTTCACTCCGCGAAAGATCCAGATAGCGAAGGCAACGACTGCGAACAAGATCAATAAACGAAGCATGATGGGCGGCTTTTTGGCTAGAGATCAGGCAGTTTAGCCAAGGACAGGAACGGCGCACAGCGCAATAAAACCCGGGCACAAAAAAGGGAGACCGTCGGGTCTCCCTTTTTGTAGGTGCCTTGGCTCAGTCGAACAGGCCAAAGGTCATGTAGCTGAACCAGGAGCGGTCGCTGGAATCGCTCTCAGGCTCTTCTTCCTCGATCACGTCGCCATTTTCATCCTTGGGCTTGAGTTCGTTCGGGATGGCTTCCTTGGCATCCTGGAACTGACGCTGTACGTCCTGGTGGGCGCGGGTTTCGCCCGGCGGCAGCGGTGGACGGGACTCGATCAGGCCCAGGGTCGCCTTGCTCAGCCACGAACGGTTGTCGGCTTCGTCAACGCGCGGGGTGAACTGGCCGTCGACCAGCGAAGGGTGGTCCGGGTAGTTCAGCTTGAGGGTTTCCAGGCTGGTGGCGGCCAGGTCGTCCAGGTGCAGGCGCTGGTAGGCTTCGGTCATCACCGCCAGGCCATCACCCACCGAAGGGGTTTCCTGGAAGTTTTCCACCACGTAGCGGCCACGGTTGGCGGCGGCGACGTAGGCCTGACGGGTCAGGTAGTAGTCGGCCACGTGGATTTCGTAGGAAGCCAGCAGGTTGCGCAGGTAGATCATGCGCTGCTTGGCGTCTGGCGAGTAGCGGCTGTTGGGGAAGCGGCTGGTCAGCTGGGCGAACTCGTTGTAGGAGTCGCGCGCGGCACCCGGGTCACGCTTGGTCATGTCCAGCGGCAGGAATCGCGCCAGCAGGCCGACGTCCTGGTCGAAGGAGGTCAGGCCCTTGAGGTAGTAGGCGTAATCGACGTTCGGGTGCTGCGGGTGCAGGCGAATGAAACGCTCGGCGGCGGATTTTGCAGCTTCCGGCTCGGCGTTCTTGTAGTTGGCGTAGATCAGCTCCAACTGGGCCTGATCGGCGTAGCGACCGAACGGATACCGCGACTCCAGCGCCTTCAGCTTGGCGGTGGCGCTGGTATAGCTGTTGTTATCCAGGTCGTTCTGCGCCTGTTGGTACAGTTCGACTTCGCTCAGGTTTTCGTCTACGACTTCCTTCGACGAGCAAGCAGCAGTCAATGCGAGGATGGCGATCAGCAGCAGGTGTTTCACTTGCATGGCGGCTTGCGTCCCTATGACGGCCGCTGTCTTGGGCGGGGCCGTCCTGTTATGATGAGCGCCCCGTTGAAAAGCCTCGGGGCAAAAGACGCCGTATTTAACCACAAGCGCGCAGCCGAAACCAAAGGCTGTGCCGACGCCCAGTCCGAGCATGTCCGATAAAATAGAACTTCGCGCAGAGGTGCCGTCCGATTTGGGCGGCCAACGCCTCGATCAAGTCGCCGCACAACTCTTTGCCGAGCACTCTCGCTCGCGCCTTTCCGCCTGGATCAAGGACGGCCGCCTGACTGTGGATGGGGCGGTGATCCGTCCGCGCGACATCGTCCACGGCGGTGCCATCCTCGAACTGACTGCCGAGCAGGAGGCCCAGGGAGAATGGGTCGCCCAGGACATTGCCCTGGACATCGTCTATGAAGACGATGACATCCTGGTGATCAACAAGCCCGCGGGCCTGGTAGTGCACCCGGCGGCCGGTCATGCCGACGGCACGCTGCTCAACGCCTTGTTGCACCACGTGCCGGACATCATCAATGTGCCCCGTGCCGGCATCGTCCATCGCCTGGACAAGGACACCACCGGCCTGATGGTGGTGGCCAAGACCATCCAGGCGCAGACACAGCTGGTCACACAGCTGCAAAGCCGCAGCGTCAGCCGCATCTATGAGTGCATCGTGATCGGTGTGGTCACCGCCGGTGGCAAGATCAACGCCCCGATCGGTCGCCACGGCCAGCAGCGCCAGCGCATGGCGGTGATGGAAGGCGGCAAGCAGGCGGTCAGTCATTACCGCGTGCTGGAGCGTTTCCGTTCCCACACCCACGTGCGGGTCAAGCTGGAAACCGGCCGTACCCACCAGATTCGTGTGCACATGGCCCACATCAACTTCCCGTTGGTGGGCGACCCGGCCTACGGCGGTCGTTACCGCATCCCGCCGGCCGCCAGCCAGACCATGGTCGAATCGCTGAAGAGTTTCCCGCGCCAGGCACTGCACGCGCGTTTCCTGGAGCTGGATCACCCGACGACCGGCAAGCGCATGAGCTGGGAATCGCCGTAGCCGGATGATTTCGTCTGGTTGCTGACGTTGCTCAAGCAGGACCGCGAGGCGTTCATCGGATGAGTGACTGGCTGATACCCGACTGGCCCGCGCCGGCCCGGGTCAAGGCCTGCGTCACCCCCCGCGAGGGCGGCGCCCGCCTGGCGCCGCTCGCCCGCCCCAACCTCGGCGACCATGTCGGCGACGACCCCACGGCCGTCGCCGAAAATCGCCGCCGCCTCACCGATCCATTCGCCATCACCCCGGCCTGGCTGCAGCAGGTCCACGGCATTGTCGTGGTCGAGGCTGACCCGACCCAGGTGGCGACCGCCGATGCCAGTTGGACCGCCACGCCGGGTATCGCGTGCACGGCGATGACCGCCGATTGCTTGCCGGTGCTGTTCTGCAACCGTGCCGGCACCCGCGTCGCGGCGGCCCACGCCGGTTGGCGCGGGTTGGCGAACGGTGTGCTGGAAGCCACCCTCGACAGCCTTGCCGTGCCTGCGGATGAAATCCTGGCCTGGCTCGGCCCGGCCATCGGCCCGCAAGCCTTCGAAGTCGGACCGGAAGTGCGTGAAGCCTTCATCGCGCAGTTGCCCCAGGCGGCACAAGCCTTCGTTGCGAGCCCCAACGCCGGCAAATGCCTGGCCGACATCTACGCATTGGCACGGCTGCGTCTGGCGGCACGCGGTATCACGGCCGTCTACGGCGGCGGTTTCTGTACCGTGACCGACCCACGTTTCTTTTCCTACCGGCGCAATCCGCGCACTGGTCGCTTCGCCTCGCTGATCTGGATCGAGCGCTAGACTTCTCTGATCTGCATCAAGGGCGCCCGGCTTGAATCTTCCAGAATCGACCACATCTATAACGGTATCTGGCAGGTTTCTTCATTCAGGATGTTTTCTAGGTCCGGCCTGCTCATTAGGAAGGTGACCCATGCGTATTGATCGTTTAACCAGCAAACTGCAATTGGCCCTGTCCGATGCCCAGTCCCTGGCCGTCGGCCTGGACCATCCCGGTATCGAACCGGCGCATTTGATGCAAGCCATGCTCGAACAGCAGGGCGGCTCCATCAAGCCCCTGCTGATGCAGGTCGGCTTTGACGTCAACAGCCTGCGAAAAGAGTTGGCCAAAGAACTCGACCAGTTGCCCAAGATCCAGAATCCGACCGGTGACGTGAACATGTCCCAGGATCTGGCGCGGCTGCTTAACCAGGCCGATCGCCTGGCCCAGCAGAAGGGCGACCAGTTCATTTCCAGCGAGCTGGTGCTGCTCGCCGCCATGGACGAGAACAGCAAGCTCGGCAAGTTGCTGCTTGGCCAAGGGGTGAGCAAGAAGGCCCTGGAAAACGCCATCAACAACCTGCGTGGCGGCGAAGCGGTCAACGACGCCAACCACGAGGAGTCGCGCCAGGCGCTGGACAAATACACCGTCGACCTGACCAAGCGTGCCGAGGAAGGCAAGCTCGACCCGGTGATCGGTCGCGACGATGAAATCCGCCGCACGATCCAGGTGCTGCAACGCCGTACCAAAAACAATCCGGTGCTGATCGGTGAGCCTGGCGTGGGTAAAACCGCCATCGCCGAGGGCTTGGCCCAGCGCATCATCAACGGCGAAGTGCCGGACGGCCTCAAGGGCAAGCGCCTGTTGTCCCTGGACATGGGGGCTCTGATCGCCGGTGCCAAGTACCGCGGCGAGTTCGAAGAACGGCTCAAGTCCCTGCTCAATGAACTGTCCAAGCAGGAAGGGCAGATCATCCTGTTTATCGACGAACTGCACACCATGGTCGGTGCCGGCAAGGGCGAAGGCTCGATGGACGCCGGCAACATGCTCAAGCCAGCGTTGGCCCGTGGCGAGTTGCACTGTGTCGGCGCGACCACGCTCAACGAGTACCGTCAATATATAGAGAAGGACGCGGCCCTCGAGCGGCGCTTCCAGAAAGTGCTGGTGGAGGAACCGAGCGAAGAAGACACCATCGCCATCCTGCGTGGCCTTAAAGAGCGCTACGAAGTTCACCACAAGGTGGCGATCACTGACGGCGCGATCATCGCGGCGGCCAAGCTCAGCCACCGCTACATCACCGACCGTCAATTGCCGGACAAGGCCATCGACCTGATCGACGAGGCCGCGAGCCGCATTCGCATGGAAATCGACTCCAAGCCCGAAGTGCTGGATCGTTTGGAGCGTCGCCTGATTCAACTCAAGGTTGAGTCCCAGGCCCTGAAGAAAGAAAGCGACGAAGCGGCGAAGAAACGCCTGGAGAGGTTGCAGGAAGAAATCGTGCGTCACGAGCGTGAGTATTCCGACCTCGAGGAAATCTGGAACTCGGAGAAAGCCGAGGTCCAGGGTTCTGCGCAGATCCAGCAAAAGATCGAACAGTCTCGCCAGGAACTGGAAGCGGCTCGCCGCAAAGGCGACCTCAACCGCATGGCCGAGCTGCAGTACGGGGTGATCCCGGACCTGGAGCGCAGCCTGCAAATGGTCGACCAGCACGGCAAGAGCGAAAACCAGTTGCTGCGCAGCAAAGTCACCGAGGAAGAAATCGCCGAAGTGGTGTCCAAGTGGACCGGCATTCCTGTCTCGAAGATGCTCGAAGGCGAGCGTGACAAGTTGCTGAAAATGGAAAGCCTGCTGCACCAGCGCGTGATTGGCCAAGAAGAAGCCGTGGTGGCAGTGTCCAACGCCGTGCGCCGGTCCCGCGCCGGATTGTCGGACCC
The DNA here is from genome assembly GCF_023701885.1 of Pseudomonas sp. CG7. Lineage (NCBI taxonomy): Bacteria > Pseudomonadati > Pseudomonadota > Gammaproteobacteria > Pseudomonadales > Pseudomonadaceae > Pseudomonas > Pseudomonas sp. CG7. Next base: position 33,367 of record NZ_JABAEE010000063.1, read on the forward strand.
TAACCGTCCGAGCGGCTCGTTCATGTTCCTCGGCCCGACCGGTGTCGGTAAAACCGAGCTGTGCAAGGCACTGGCCGAGTTTCTCTTCGATACCGAGGAGGCAATGGTGCGCATCGACATGTCCGAGTTCATGGAGAAACATTCCGTGGCACGGCTGATCGGTGCACCACCGGGTTATGTTGGCTACGAAGAGGGCGGCTACCTGACCGAGGCCGTGCGTCGCAAGCCGTACTCGGTGATCCTGCTCGATGAGGTCGAGAAGGCGCACCCGGATGTGTTCAACATCCTGCTGCAAGTGTTGGAGGATGGTCGCCTGACCGACAGCCACGGGCGCACGGTGGACTTCCGCAACACGGTGATCGTGATGACCTCCAACCTGGGCTCGACGCAGATCCAGGAGCTGGTGGGTGATCGCGAGGCGCAGCGCGCGGCGGTGATGGACGCAATCTCTACCCATTTCCGGCCGGAGTTCATCAACCGGGTCGACGAAGTGGTGATCTTCGAGCCTTTGGCCCGGGATCAGATTGCCGGCATTACCGAGATCCAGTTGGGCCGCCTGCGCAGTCGCCTGACCGAGCGCGAGCTGAAACTGCAATTGAGCGATGAGGCGTTGGACAAGCTGATCGCGGTGGGTTACGACCCGGTCTATGGCGCTCGGCCGCTGAAGCGGGCGATCCAGCGCTGGATCGAAAACCCGCTGGCGCAGCTGATTCTGTCGGGGCGCTTCATGCCGGGGGAAACCGTGACCGGAACGGTGGAGAACGACGAAATCGTCTTTAACTGATAGCCGGGACTGCTGGCAATTGAAATGGCCTTGCCTTGCGAGGCCATTTTTTTCATCAGGCCGTTGAACTCAAAGGAAAAGGCTTGTAAAGTGCGCCCCGCAGTACGTCACCCCAAGGGTTACTTCTCACTGGGAAGGAATCCAAAATAAGTTGCAAATCATTGTCTTGAAAGCAATTTAAGGGGTTGACAGAGGTTTTGAAAATTGTAGAATAGCGCGCCTCAGACACACGAACGCAGCGATGCAGACGGTGAAAGAGGTTGAAGCGAGATTCAACGATGTAGCTTCAAATTGCAGTAACTTGAAATATCAGTTCCGTGATAGCTCAGTCGGTAGAGCAAATGACTGTTAATCATTGGGTCCCAGGTTCGAGTCCTGGTCACGGAGCCATTTCAATCGGGGTATAGCGCAGTCCGGTAGCGCGCCTGCTTTGGGAGCAGGATGTCAGGAGTTCGAATCCCCTTACCCCGACCATATTTGGGTCGTTAGCTCAGTTGGTAGAGCAGTTGGCTTTTAACCAATTGGTCGTAGGTTCGAATCCCACACGACCCACCATTTTTGAAACCAGCTCGCTGGAATCGAATCTTAAGATCAGAGGCCAAAAGCACTGATCGAGGAAGGCGACTTGCAAAGGTCGCCTTTTTTTTACCGGGGTATAGCGCAGTCCGGTAGCGCGCCTGCTTTGGGAGCAGGATGTCAGGAGTTCGAATCCCCTTACCCCGACCATATTAAAAATCCTCGTATCGAAAGATACGGGGATTTTTTTTGCCTGGAATAAAGTGGATTGACTTAAGTCATCGTACAACTTGCCGATAACCCACCGACAGGGGCCCGGCCCCACCTCGGGCCAACAATAAAAAAGGCACCCTTATGTTTCTTCGTCAGTTGAATATCGCCCCTCGCGCCGCGCTGGGGTTTGCCTTGATCGCCGTGTTGGTGGCATTGCTCGGGGTGTTTGCGCTGGGGCAGATGTCGAGCATTCGTGACAGTGAAGTCGCCGTGGAAACCCAATGGCTGCCTAGCATTCGCGGGGGTGACGAGATTCGCGAGTGGATGTTGCGAATCCGCACGATCTCCCTGCGCATGGCCCTGGACCAGGATCCGAAGAACATCCCGGTGTACCGCGGCCAGATGGACACCCGCGACAAGGAACTGGGCGAAAAAATTGCGGCTTACGAAAAACTCGTCGTGACGCCTGAAGGCAAGGCCCTTTACGACCAGTTCAAGCAGACGTTCGCTGCGTACCGTACCGGTATCGCGCAATCCTTCACCCTGGCGGAACAGGGGCGTCGGGATGATCTGATCAAGTTGCTGCTGGTGGACATGAAGACCGTGGTGGACGGTTCCGGCAAGCAGCTCAACGATCTGGCGGAGTTGTTCTCCAAGCAGGTGTCCATCGAGAGCCAGAAGTCCCAGGAGCACTACGCCAATTCCCGCATGATCGTCAGCCTGTTCATTGTGCTTGCCGCCCTGGCCACGGTGGCCCTGGCCATGTTGCTCACGCGCAGTATCGTCAAGCCCCTGGGCGAGGCGCTGAATGCTGCGGAGAGCGTCGCCCGGGGTGACTTGACCCGACCGATCGACACCCATGGCAACGCCGAAGTCAGCCGTTTACTCAAGGCGTTGGCGGCCATGCAGCAGAATCTGCGCGAGACGTTGCAGGGCATCAGCGGCTCGGCCGCGCAACTGGCCACGGCAGCCGATGAGCTGAACGCCGTCACGCTCGACAGCACCCGCAGCCTGCAGCAACAGAACAACGAAATTGAACAGGCTGCCACCGCCGTCCCCGAGATGACCACCGCTGTGGAGGAGGTTGCACGCAATGCGGTTTCCACTTCCGATGCCACGCGTCAGTCCAGTGAGTCGGCATCCCTGGGGCAGCAGCGGGTCAGCGACACGGTCGAGGCCATTGGCGCCCTGGCTAACGATGTGCAAGTGACCGGCGGCCTGGTGCAATCTTTGGCCAACCAGTCGCAGGATATCGGCAAGGTGCTGGACGTAATCCGCGCCATCGCCGAGCAGACCAACCTGCTGGCCCTCAACGCGGCCATTGAAGCGGCCCGGGCGGGAGAGAGTGGACGTGGCTTCGCGGTGGTGGCCGACGAGGTGCGGGCGCTGGCTTATCGCACGCAGCAATCGACCCAGGAAATCGAGCAGATGGTCCAAGGCATGCGCAGCGGTGCCACCCAGGCACTCGATTCCATGCAGGCCAGCTCCAGTCGTGCGGCAAGCACCCTGGCGATGGCGGAGCGGGCAGGGGAAGCGCTGCACACCATTACGGCGTCGGTCAGCGAGATCCATGAGCGCAACCTGGTCATCGCCAGTGCTGCCGAGGAGCAAGCACAAGTGGCCCGCGAGGTCGATCGCAACCTGGTGAACATTCGTGATTTGTCGGTGCGCTCGGCTTCCGGCGCGGATCAGACCAGTGCCTCCAGCCACGAGTTGTCGCAACTGGCGAATTCGCTGCGCACGATGGTGCAGCGGTTTCAGGTTTGATCGGTGGATAGCTTGGACAGTTATCCTGCCCGAGCTTAAGTATTGACTGCGCCGCCCTCATCGCGAGCAAGCTCGCTCCCACAGGGTGATCGCACTCAACTGTGGGAGCGAGCTTGCTCGCGATGGCGGTGGATCATTCGACCTCAGTGCTGCTGACTTAATGCAGCTTCAGCCGAGGCTCGGTCCCGCGGCCGATCTTGCTGCCCAGCATCAGCATGGCCGTGCGGAACATGCCGTACAACGCCATCTGGTGCATGCGGTACAACGACACATAGAACATCCGCGCCAGCCAGCCTTCGAGCATCACGCTGCCAGTCAGGTTGCCCATCAGGTTGCCCACCGCCGAGAAGCGCGACAGCGAGATCAGCGAGCCGTAGTCGGTGTATTTGTAGTCGGGCAGGGCCTTGCCTTCGATCCGCAGTTTCAGGGATTTGGCCAGCAGCGAGGCTTGCTGATGCGCGGCCTGGGCGCGGGGCGGAACGTTACGATCGCTGCCGGGTTGCGGGCAGGCGGCGCAGTCGCCGAAGGCAAAGATGTTTTCGTCGCGAGTGGTCTGTAGCGTCGGCAGCACTTGTAGCTGGTTGATCCGGTTGGTCTCCAGCCCGTCGATATCCTTGAGGAATTCTGGCGCGCGAATCCCGGCCGCCCAGACCTTCAAGCTCGCGTCGATCACTTTGCCATCTGTCGTAATCAGGCTGTCGGCGGTCACCTGGCTGACAGCAGCGTTGGTCATCACGTTGACGCCGAGTTTTTCCAAAGTCTTGTGCACCGGTCCGCCGATGCGTTCTGGCAGTGCCGGTAACACCCGTGGGCCGGCCTCGATCAGGGTGATGTGCATGTTCTCCGGTTTGATCCGGTCCAGGCCATAGGCGTGCAGTTCGTGGGCGGCATTGTGCAGCTCGGCCGCCAGTTCGACCCCGGTCGCGCCGGCGCCGACGATGGCGACGCTGATGCGCTCGACGATATCGGTCTGCCCGGCGTGGGCACGCAGATAGTGGTGGAGCAATTGCTGGTGGAAGCGCTCCGCCTGTTTGCGGGTGTCGAGGAACAGGCAGTGTTGCGCCGCGCCTTCGGTGCCGAAATCATTGGTGGTACTGCCGACGGCAATCACCAGGGTGTCGTAGCCCAATTCCCGGGCTGGCAGCAGCTCGATGCCCGCCTCGTCATAGGTGGCGGCCAGCTGGATTCTCTTGCGCTCGCGATCCAGGCCGCTCATGCGCCCCAGTTGGAACTCGAAGTGGTTCCATTTCGCCTGGGCAACGTAGTTGAGTTCGTCTTCGGAAGAGTTGAGGGAGCCGGCAGCCACTTCATGCAGCAGGGGTTTCCAGATGTGGGTCAGGTTCGCGTCGACCAGCATCACACTGGCCGTGCCGCGCTTGCCCAGAGTCTTACCCAGACGGGTAGCCAACTCCAGGCCGCCGGCGCCGCCGCCAACGATGATAATACGATGAGTCATGGGGATATCTCGCAAGGCTAAAGGAATTCGGTGCCGTTACCCGCGCGAGCATCAAGCGGCTCATAGCGTCAGGTAACTGATCAGTCGGCTCAACAGGCCCAGGCCAATCGTGATGGCCAGTACCACCACCAGGAGCATCCACGGCCGGAAAGGCCGGCGCTCGACTCGGTGCTGGGACAGTTGCAGGTACTCTTCGACATGCTTCTGGTCGTCTGGGTTCAGGCGGCTGGTCATAAAGGCCTCGTCAGGTAGACGTTGCGGAATGTGAAGACGTTACAGCGTCCGGCTAGCTGGCATTGAAAGCAGCATAGCCGCTCGCCGGAACGGGTTCGACGGCCAAGGGGTCGTCCAGGCGAATGATTCCACTTTTTAACACCCGGGCGGTGATTCCGCCATGGCCGCGTACGGCCTGGAATGTACCTTCGCCGAGGTTTCGCTCCAATCGGGCGCAGGGCTGGCACCAGCCGGTGGTTTCAAAAATGGCCTGGCCGATACGAAAGCGCCGGCCCTTGAGGCTGAACAGATTGATGCCGCTGACCACTATGTTGCGCCGCAGCGCCTGTGGCAGCACCGGCTGGTCCTCGGGGCGGCCCATCAGCGCGCTGATCACGCCCAGGTGCTCCCATTGGATCAGCGTCACTTGCCGCGCATTGCGCACACCGGGGCGGGCATGATCGCCGGTCAGCCCGGCCTCCAGGCGCGCCTCCACGGCGTCCAGTTCGATCATCGGTGCGTGGCCTTGGGGGCGCACGCCGATCCAGCGCACACGGCCCTGTTGCGGCACGGCGGCGATCAGTTCCTGCAATGGGCTCACAGGCTGATCCCCACATCGAAGACAATGCTGCGGCCCAGGTTGCCCCGCAGGAAATCCGGCGCATCGGGATGAGCGAACAGCACCCGGGCAAACGTCGGCCCCACCAGCGACAGCGAGCGCCAGCCCTGGCGCAGGTATTCGGTGGGCGGTGGAAAGTGACTGTTGAGGTCCAGCACTTCGCGCTTGAGACTGGCGAAGGCGATGATGTCCAGATCGCCCAAGTCCATGCCGCGCTCGGTGTAGTTGTGGGCTTTCTTGCGCAGCGTCGGGGCCAGGCGCAGCAGGAACTCATTGGCCGGGATCCGCCTGGGCTTGGCTTCGCGCCGCACCAGTTGGCTCAGGGAAAAGGCGCTGCGGCGGCGTTGCAGTTCATCGCGCCATTCGTCATTGAGGCGACGGCCCTCGTCGAGCACGAAAAACACCTCGAAATTGGCATCGCGAAACAGCACGTCCGGCGGCTCCCCGGCCGGAGCGAACTCGTCGGCCCGATAAGGCACGTTCAGCCCTTGCAGCAGACGCTGGCAGACCCAACGCTCACGCTCCCATTTGCGGGCATTGGAAAGAAAGGCGTTGGCTTGCTCGGCCGCGATGGTCAGCAGGCGTAAGTAATCGGAGTCATCCATGAGCCCAAGCTTAGCGTTCAAATGTGGCCAAAAAAAATAAAGCTGCTGTGATGGGGCGAAATTTTCGCTCAGGCAGGTAATGCTGTTCGCTTGAAGCCCAGCAAGAGCAGAAGGCAGGTCGAGCTTTTTATGCCCCTGCGCCATCGCCATCGCGAGCAAGCTCGCTTGTATGTTTAGACTTGAAGGGGTGGGCGGGACTAAAAGCTCGATTCCGACTCTAGCCAGT
>NZ_JABAEE010000064.1:0-39091 GCF_023701885.1 Pseudomonas sp. CG7
ACGGTCTGTACTGCGCGAACAGTCAGAATCGAGCCTTGTCCCTCCTCCTCCCTTCAAGTCCTACCATACAAGCGAGCCCGCTCGCGAAGGCGGCGTGTCAGTTTGCGGTGATGTTGGATGGGATGGCCTCATCGCGAGCAAGCTCGCTCCCACATTGGATACTCAGTGAACACAAATCTTATATCCGGCCCCCAATCCCTTTGGGAGCGAGCCTGCTCGCGAAGGCGGCGTGTCAGTTTGCGGTGATGTTGGATGGGCCGGCCTCATCGCGAGCAAGCTCGCTCCCACATTGGATACTCAGTGCACATAAATCTTGTGCCCGGCCCCAAATCCCCTGTGGGAGCGAGCTTGCTCGCGATGACGGTGGTTCAGTCACCTGGATTTCACGCAGCAAGCTCCCCTCCTAAGCGGCTGGCCGACGCATCGCCAGGATGGCCGCACCGAAGCCGATGAAGGTCGAGCCGACGAGCCGGCTGATCCACACGGAAAATTCGGGCCGTTTCAACACGCCTTTGGCCTGGGCGGCAATGGCTGCATACAGGCTCAAGGACACCAGCGACAAGCCGGCGAATATCGATGTCAGAATCAGGAACTGCGGCAGCAGCGCGGCGCTCTGGTCGATGAATTGCGGGAACAGGGCGGTGAAGAACATCGTCGCCTTTGGGTTGGTGATGGCCGTCAGGAACGCCGACTTGTACAGTTTTGAACGCGATGGCTTGCGGGTCGTGCCATCCACTTGCACATCCGGCGTAAGTATCGGGCTCTTCTTGAACAACTGCTTGGCACCCAGGTAGAACAGATAACCGGCCCCCAGGACTTTCACCGCATTGAACAGCCATTCGGAACTGGCGAGCAACGCGCCGAGGCCCAGCATGGCGGCGGCCGACAGGCAGAACAGCCCGCTGGCGTTGCCCACCGATGACCACACCGCGTAGCGCGGGCCGTAGGCCAGGCTGTTATTGATCGCCATCAAGGTGGCAGGTCCAGGACTGGCGATAGCGATGGCCGCGACCAGGGTAAAGGCGAGAATCGAGTGCAGTTCCATTGTTCACATTCGCGACTGATTGACAGGGTGAGCATCCTACAGGAGAACCTGGCGTCGCCGCTTCAGTCTTCCAACATGCCCTATAGGTCGTCCGCCATCGGTGCTACAGTCCAGCCTTTCAGGGAGAGCGAGCGTCATGCGGATCGTAATAATGACTTTGATCATGGCGCTGCTGGCAGGCTGTGCGACGGCCAACGAAACCTTTGGCATGGGGCAACTCTGCGGCCGCCAGCCATACTGCGGTGCGGCCACCGATATCGAGATCATCAAGGGCGCGACGAACGACAACGACGTTTACTCACGCGCGCTGGCGCCGTTTGCAATCATTGACCTGCCTTTCAGTATCGTCGCCGATACGTTGATCCTGCCCTATACGATTTTTCATATGAGGCCTGCCGAGGAGTAGGTCTCTCCAAATGATTCGGACCCACTCCCCCGCGCCAGGGGATCAAACCCCGGCGACGGCCTCGCGAACGAAGTCTTCATAGGTCCGCAACGGGCGTCCGAGTATCGCCTGCAACCGTTCCACGGTTCCTTCGGCCGCCTGCATGCCAAACGTCTGGATGCCAGTCATCATCAGGCGCATGTCATAAGCCAGCCACGCGGGACCGTACGCCGCCAATTGCGCTTCGAAGGCGGCCACATCGTCACCGCCATAGGCGACCTCGCGACCCAGGGCGGCACTCCAGGTTTTCGCCACGGTGACACCGGTCAGTACTTGCGGGCCGACCAGGTCCAGGGTGACCCGATCCAGGGCCGAAGGCGCCCTGTCGCGGCGCAGCAGCTCGGCGACGGCAATGTCGGCGATGTCGCGGGCATCGATCATCGACACGCCCACCGAGCCGATCGGCATCGGGTACACCGAATAGTCCCGGATCGTCTGCTGGACCATCGATTCGTTCTGCATGAAGTAAGCCGGCCGCAGGATGGTTGCCGGGATGTCGAGGCTTTCGATCATGCGCTCGACCGTGTGCTTGCCGGTGAAGTGCGGTACCTGGGTGAACGTGTCGGCATGGATCACCGACAGGTAGACGATGCGCTCGATGCCGGCTTCGCGAGCGAGGTTCAAGGTGATGAGGGCTTGCGTCACCTCGTCGGGGGTCACGGCGTTGAGCAGGAACAGCGTCCGTGCCGACGCCAGCGCATTGCGCAACGAAGGGACGTCGGTGAGGTCGGCAACGACTTCAGCGACGCCCGCCGGGAACGTGCCTTTGCCGGGCTGGCGCACGAGGGCGTTGACCTCAGCGCCTGCGCCGGCGAGGCGTTGAATGATGAGTGAACCGAGGGTGCCCGTGGCGCCGGTAACGAGAATGCTCATTTTGAATCTCCTGCAAAAGGGTAGGGGGGGGTCAGAACAGTCCGCTACGACCTTGTCGGCCCGTGGCGATGGGCAAACGATATTGTGTTGCAGGAGTAAAACGAAGACGCCAGGATGTAGACACTCCGTTGCATAAGTGGAACACCATGAACCTGAACGCGTTGACCGATTTCACCCTCGTGGCCACCAACGAAGGGTTGGGCAAGGCCAGCCGTGCCAGCGGCATATCCAAGGCCACCTTGTCGCGTCGTATCGCCGACCTTGAGGAGCAATTGGGTGTCCGGCTGATCGAGCGCAGCGCCCGCGGCCTGAAGCTCACCGAGGCCGGCGCGCTGCTGCTGGCCCGGGCCGAGGGGCCATTGGCCGAGGTGGCGGAAGCCATGGCGGCGGCGAAGGAGGGCGTCTCGACGCCGCGCGGACGCTTGCGTGTCGCTGCCCCGGTCCTGTTCTCGCAGCTCGCGATGGGACGCATCGGCGCCGAGTTTTGCGCGGCCTATCCTGACGTCACGATCGAGGCCATTGCCGAGGACCGTGTGGTTGATCTCGTCGAGGAACAATTTGACGTGGCGATCCGGATCAACCCGAGCCCGGACAGCGATCTGGTCGGCCGCTGCTTCGCCAAGGACCGGCTGGTGGGCGTGGCTGCGCCTGAAGTACCCACGCCTGCGCCCGCCGCTCTCCGTTCGGTTCCCGGCATTGTGGTTTCGAGTTTCGAGCCTGCCCATAGGACACTCGATGGCGGTCACCTGGGCCTGGAGCCGATCCCCAGGCTGCGTTTCTCTTCGTTCCTGATGATCCGCGATGCGGCCATCGCCGGTGGTGGGGCGGCTCTTCTCCCACAGTCGATCGCCTGGAACCCGTTGGCCAGTGGCGAGTTGGTCCAGTGGGGCACGGTAACGGGCAAGGAAGCCGAACTCTGGGTCCTGCACACGTCCCGGCGGCTGGCTGCGCCGAAGGTGCGGGCCTTTGTCGAATTCATGTGTGCCAGGTATCCGGACCTGTCGCTGATACTGAACGGATAGCGTCCTCTGCAACCGGCAGGCGGTGGGCGCTGGGCCGATGAATCGGCGGCAGCCTCGCAGAAGTGCAGCTAAGCTCACGGCCATTGAGGGGACAAAAATAAGTTTCCCTAGGGACGCCACATCTCTGGCAAGGGAGCCGCGAGCCATGAGCGCCGAACATAGCCACTATCCCCACGCCACCATTCTGGTGGTCGACGACACGCCGGATAATTTGATGTTGATGACGGCCCTGCTCAAGGACCGCTATCGGGTCAAGGCCGCGAACAGTGGCGAGAAAGCCCTGCGAGTGCTCCAGGGCGATTCGCTACCGGACTTGATCCTGCTGGATGTGATGATGCCCGGGCTGTCTGGTCATGAAGTGGCGGACCAGCTCAAGCATGATCCGCGGACCTGTGACATTCCCATCATCTTCCTCACTGCTATGGCGGCGATCGAGGACGAAATCCATGGCTTGGAACTGGGCGCGGTCGACTACATCACCAAGCCGATCAGCCCACCGTTGGTGTTGGCGCGGGTGGATACGCAGCTCAAGCTCAAGGCGGCGGCAGATTTTTTGCGTGATCAGAATGACTACCTGGAGAAGGAGGTGGAGCGGCGTACCCGCGAGGTCGTGGCCATCCAGGACGTGACCATCCAGGCCATGGCCTCACTGGCAGAGACCCGCGATAACGAGACCGGCAACCATATTCGACGGACCCAGCACTACGTAAGGGTCCTGGCCGAGCAGCTGCGCGACCATCCTCGCTTCAGGCATTTCCTCAACGACGAAACGATCCGCCTGTTGTTCAAGTCGGCGCCGTTGCACGACATCGGCAAGATCGGCATTCCTGACCATATCCTCCTCAAGCCGGGACGCTTCACCCCGGAGGAATTCGAGATCATGAAAACCCACACCACGTTGGGGCGCGATGCCATCCAGCGCGCCGAGGATCAGCTCGGCGTCCAAGTGGATTTCCTCTGCCTGGCCAAAGAGATTGCCTACAGCCACCAGGAGAAATGGGACGGCAGCGGATATCCCCAAGCATTGGCAGGCGACGATATTCCTATCAGCGCCCGGCTGATGGCGGTGGCGGATGTCTATGACGCCCTGATCAGCCGACGGGTGTACAAATTGGGCATGCCCCATGAGGAGGCCGTCGAGATCATCCGGCAGGGGCGCGGCTCACATTTCGATCCGGACATCTGCGATGCCTTCCTGGCCCATGTCGAACAGTTCCAGGCGATTGCGCAGCGTTTTGCCGACAGCGATCAGGACATGGCCAAACAGGTGGCTGCTCTGGAGTGTATCGCCCAGAAACCTTGAGCGAACGACTGCGAGCCGTTTTTCCAACTTCCTAATCGTGGTCACCGGGGTATGTCATGGTCAGATTACGCACCCTGCTTGAACGTCTCCCGCTTCGCCACAAGTTGATCCTCGGTTTTGCCACGTTATTACTCCTGGTGTTGGTTCTCGGCGTGCAGAGTCTACGTACTCAGGAGTCGCTGAAGCGGGACATGCAGAATCTCTATACCCAGGAACTGGTGGGCATGGAACACCTGCACGAAGCCCGGGTGCAATTGCCGCATCTGGTGCAGGCGCTGCAGCGTGCCGTGGGGACGGACAGCGCGGACGTGCGCGTCGAGTCGCTGCAACATTTGCGTAACACTCAAACCCGGCTGCACCGGTCGCTGGCCGAGGCCAAGTCAACCTTGAGGCGCGCGGAGAACCTGGCACGTCTCGCCGAGTTCGATGTGCTGCTGCAACAGTTGCAGCGAGAGGGGGAGCGGGCCTTTGCATTGATCGATCTGGGCCGCCAGAGCCAAGCAATGTTACTGCTCAACAGCAGCGAGTTCCAACGCCTCGATCAGCAGGCCGATGCCCTGTTGCATGCAATCGCTGAGGTCAAGGAGGCTTCGATCCGCGACACGGCCAAGGAGATTGCCGACTTTGCCGAGCGCAGCACCACGCTGACCTACACCCTGTTGCTCGGCGGATTGACGCTGGCGCTGCTGCTTTGCTGGCTGGTCAGCCAGTCGATCCGCCACCCGCTGAACCGAGTGCGAGTCGCCGTGGACCAGTTGGCCGCAGGAAAGCTCGATCAGCCGATTCCGCATACGGACTTGAATAACGAGACCGGCGACCTTGCGCGGGCCATCGCCAAACTGCAAATCGAGTCTCAACAGTTGGAACGCCAGCGGTCGGTCAAGGCGCAGATCGCTCAGTTACAGATTGACCTGCAGCAAGCTGAGGCTCCCGACGAACTGGCGCAGGTGTTCCTACAGCATATGGCGAACCTGCTCGGCATTTGCCAGGGCGTTCTCTACAGCGCTCATCAGGACGCTACCCGACTGGTGCTGATGGGCGGCTATGCCACCGATTCCGAGCGGCCACCGCAGGCGCAGGTCATATTCGGCGATGGTTTGCTGGGCCAATGCGCGGTTGATCGTCAGGCACGCCAGATGCACGCGTTGCCTGAGCACTATTGGCGCCTGCATTCGCAGCTCGGTGAGATCCCCGCCACGTGCCTGGTGCTGCAACCGATTCAGCGTGGAGAGCGGCTGCTCGGCGTGCTCGAACTCGCTGGATTAAAACCCTTGGATGATGATCAGTCACTGCTGCTTCAGGAGGCGACCCCTCGCTTGGCTGCGGCGATGGCCATCCTGGAACGTAATCAGGCCGTCCAGGTACTGCTGGCGGAAACCCGTCGGCAAGCCGATGAAATGGCGGAACAGGCGCTGCAGTTGGAGCGTCAGGCCCAGGAGCTCGAGGCCCAGCAATCGGCACTGCGCGCCACCGAGGCCTGGTATCGCGGGATCATCGAGGCGGCACCGGACGGCATGCTGGTCGTGGGGGCTGACGGGCGCATCCTGCGGACCAACCAGCAATTGGACCGGTTGTTCGGCTACAGCGCTGGCGAGTTGGTGGGCGAGGCTATCGAGCGTCTGGTGCCGGTGGCGAGTCGCGGGCGCCACGTCGAGTTGCGCAACGGCGTCATTGCCCACGGCGATACTCGGCAGATGGGTGCCGGCCTGGCCGACCTGCAGGGGGTACGCAAGGATGGCAGTCTGTTTTCGGTGGAGATCGGCCTGTCGCGCCTGCCGAGCCTGGAGGGCCGTGGGGTATGCGGGTGTGCCTCGGTGCGTGACGTCACCGAGCGTCGCCAGTTGCAGGCGGCGCTCAAAGTCAGCGAGGAACAACTGCGCGCGGTACTCGACAGCAGCCCGGTGGCCATGTTGATCAGGGACATTGAAGGTCGTCCGACCTACTGCAACCCGCAGTTCGAAAACCTGTTCGGTGTCGATATCATTCAACTCGAAGGCACCGATCCGGGGCGTTTCTGGGTTGATCAGCAGGCACACCAGCGCTTTGTCGCAGCAGCAGAGCAGGGCGCGGTGCTGAACTTCGAAGCCACTTTGCAGCGTCGCGAGGGTGAGCGCTTCGAGGTACTGGTTTCGGCGGCGACGCTGGAGCAGCGCGAGCGAGTCATTCGCGCCAACTGGTACTTCGACATTACCGATCGCAAGGCCGCCGAGGCCGAGGTGCACCTGGCGCGGGAGATCGCCGAGGAAGCGACCCGGGCCAAGAGCGAATACCTGGCCACCATGAGCCACGAGATCCGCACGCCGATGAACGCGATTATTGGCATGAGCCACCTGGCCCTGCGCACCGAGCTGGACCATCGGCAGCGCAACTACATCGAGAAGGTGCACCGCTCGGCGGAGAATCTGCTGGGGATCATCAACGACATCCTGGACTTCTCCAAGATCGAGGCCGGGAGGATGCACCTCGAGGCTATTCCCTTCCACTTGGAAGACGTGCTCGACGGCTTCGTCAGCATGATTGGCCTGAAGGTCGAGGACAAAGGCCGGGAGCTGCTGTTCAATACCCCGGCAGGGCTGCCGACGGCGCTGATCGGCGATCCGTTGCGCCTGGGCCAGGTGTTGATCAACCTGGGCAACAATGCGGCAAAGTTCACTGAGCAGGGCGAGGTCGTGGTGGGTGTGGAGCGACTGGGTGGCGGCGAGGAACAGGCACAGTTGCATTTCTGGGTGCGCGACAGTGGCATAGGCATGAGCCCCGAGCAATGCAGTCGGCTGTTCCAACCCTTCAGCCAGGCCGATAGCTCCACCCCGCGCAAGTACGGTGGCACCGGTCTGGGTCTGGCCATTTCCAAGCACTTGGTGGAGCTGATGGGCGGACGAATCTGGGGAGAAAGCGAACTCGGCCAGGGCTCGGTCTTCCATTTCGAGGTGAGCCTCGGCGTGCAGCGCGACGCTGTGCCGCGGCGAATGTTTACGGCCGATGAGCTACTCGGCGTTCGCGTGCTGGTGGTTGACGACAACGCCAGCGCGCGCGAGATTCTCTCCAGCATGGCGCGCAGTTTTGGTGTCGAGGTGGACGTGGCACAGAGTGGTCGCGCGGCGTTGGGGATGTTGGTGGAGGCGGAGCGCAAGACACTGCCCTATGACCTGGTATTGATGGATTGGCGCATGCCCGGCATGGACGGTGTGGAAACGGTGCGACAGATGCATGCCACCGACCTGGCGCAAACACCTTCGGTCATCATGGTCACCGCATTCGGGCGCGAGGAGGCGCGCGAAGAGGCCAGCCGGCACGGCATCCAGTTGCCGGTGGTGCTGACCAAACCGGTGACGCCGTCCACGCTGCTCGAGGCGATCGGCACGGTGCTCGGCAAGGTCCCTCAGGCCGACACTCGGGCCGGTGAGCGATCCGGGCAGAATGCCAATGCGATGGCTAGCCTGCGTGGCGCGCGCCTGCTGCTTGTTGAAGATAATGAACTGAACCGCGAGTTGGCCTGCGAGCTGCTGGGCAGCGCTGGCATCGAACTGTGCGTGGCCATCCACGGCGAAGAAGCACTCGACCTGTTGGCGCACGATGATGATTTCGACGGCGTACTGATGGACTGCCAGATGCCAGTCATGGATGGTTATACCGCTACTCGCAAGATTCGCGAGCAGTCGCGCTGGGCTGAGTTGCCGGTGATCGCCATGACCGCCGACGCCATGGCGGGAGACCGGGAGCGGGCCTTGGCCAGCGGTATGAACGACCATATCTCCAAGCCGCTGAACGTCGAGGGCATGTTCGTCACACTGGCCAAGTGGATACATCCTGCGCCCGGTCGTAACGCCCAGGCGCAGGAAACTTCAGCGTTGCCCATACCGGCTGGCGAGCACTTGTCCGCTGAACTTCCGGGCATCGACCAGAGAGCCGGCCTGGCCACTTGCATGGGCAAGGTCGACCTTTACCTGCGCCTGCTGCGCAAGTTCAGCTCCAGTCACCGTGCCTTCAGCACCGAGTTCCTGGCCGCCCGTAGCGATGATGATTGTTCAGTGTCGACACGCCTGGCCCATACCCTGCGCGGCACAGCGGGCAACATCGGCGCCAATGACGTCGCGAGCGCTGCCGCCGACTTGGAGCAGGCCTGCCTGACCGGCTCCCAGGAGGAGGTCGTGGCTGATCGGCTGGTGGAGGTGGAGCGCTGCCTGAATCTAGTGCTGGAAGGGCTGGCGGGGCTAACGGAGCCGGGGCCAGCCACCGAGTCGCTGCCTGTGTCACATTCCGACGCCGAGTTACAGGCGCGGCTGGCCCAAGCCAGGGACTTGCTGGTCGAGAGTGATACGCAGGCGCTGACGGTCCTGCACCCGCTGCCGAGGCTGACCTCCGACCCCAGGCTGGCCGAGCAGTTGCGCCGGGTCGTCCAGCACGCCGAGCGTTTCGATTTCGACCAGGCCTTGGCGTTGCTGGAAAACCTGGCCGGGTCGAGTCAAAAGGCCGTGAAGTAATGACCTCGGAATCGTCCTGGCAAGGGGGGATTCTGCCGTCGCTTTACGATTCGCCAATAACCCGTCTCAATCTTTGGCAATCAAACGGTCCAAGTTTTGCCCCGCTTGCCGAGCGAACCTCCATCGGCATGAGCGCCTGGCCGGAGGCGTTGTCCAGCAGCACGGAGCGCGTTTCTCCCGGCTCGAACAGGAAGCGTTCACCCCATTGCCGCAGGCTGACCACCACTGGAAAAATCTCCCGTCCTTTCTCTGTCAGGACGTATTCCTTGTAGGCGCTTCCATCCGAGGCGGGGCGAACGTCGAACACACCGACCTCGACCAAGGCTTTGAGCCTCGATGCCAGGATGTTCTTGGCCACGCCCAGGCTTTTTTGAAATTCACTGAAGCGGCGGATGTCGTCGAAGGCGTCGCGGATGATCATCAGCGACCAACGATCGCCTATCACGCCGAGTGTCCTGGCGACCGGGCATTCGTTGTTTTGCGATGGAGCCGTTTCCATTTCATTGACCCTCTGGAAAAGCATAGCCAAGTTGGCCGGAATCTTGTGGTTGCAAATTGAAACCTGATCGAGCAACAATTCAGTTAGGTTTTTAATTGAAACCAGTTTAGCGCCAAGGAGACGTGCATGACAGCAGAGGCCGACTGTTTCACCCCGCAGCCTTCGGAAAATCAGTGTGGCGAAGGCGCTTGCTCCCGCTTGAGTGCGAAGTGCTCACAAGAGGGGCCGCTTCGCAGCCCAGCGGGAGCAAGCTCCCTCGCCACGGGGTCCTCGTGTTCCTTGGGTGAACAACATGGCGACCATTGCCCGGGCCTTTCGCCGTCGCTCACATTATTGTTCTCCGTGACCTGCGCACTGGCCGTCGCCAACGTCTACTTTGCCCAGCCCTTGCTCGCGTCGATGGCCGAGAGTCTGGGTGTCGCTTCAGGGTTGATCGGGGTTGTGGTGACGGCCACCCAGGTGGGTTACGCGCTGGGGTTGCTGTTCATCGTCCCGCTGGGGGACAAGGTCGCCCGTAAACGGTTGGTGTTCGCCCAATTGGTGTTGTCTGCGATTGCGCTGGCGGCCGTCGGCGCAGCCCAGCATTGGTTGGCGATGCTGGGCGCCCTGATCGTGATGGGGCTGCTGGCGGTGGTCGTCCAGGTGGTGGTGGCCTATGCCGCCGCGCTGTCCTCGCCCTCCCAACGGGGACAGGCCGTGGGAACCGTCACCAGTGGCGTCGTCCTGGGGATTCTCCTGGCGCGGTTCATCTCTGGAGTGATCGCCGATCTGGCGGGCTGGCGCGGGGTTTATTTCGTTTCCTCGGGCTTGATGCTGATCATCGCGGTGGTGTTCTGGGCCGTGGTGCCTGCCACCGTGTCGCCCCGCAACCGGGAGCCCTACCTGGCGCTCATCCGCTCGCTGTTCATGCTGTTCGTGACCGAGCCGATGCTACGGACCAGGGGGTTGCTGGCCTTGCGGGTCTTTGCCGCGTTTTCGGTGTTATGGACGGCCATGGTGCTGCCGTTGAGCGCCGCGCCGCTGGCGCTTTCCCATACCACCATCGGCCTGTTTGGCCTGGCCGGCGTCGCAGGAGCCCTGGCGGCCAGAAGCGCCGGACGCTGGGCTGACCGAGGCTTTGGACAACGGGTTACCGGCTGGTCCCTGGGGCTCCTGACGCTTTCCTGGCTGCCCATCGCGTTGACCGAGACCTCCCTGATTGCGCTGGTCTGCGGTGTGGTGTTGCTCGACTTCGCAGTGCAAGCCGTGCACGTCACCAACCAGAGCCTGATTTTCGCTGCACGGCCTGACGCCCAAAGCCGCATGGTCGGCGCCTACATGTGTTTCTACTCGGTGGGCAGTGCACTGGGCGCGATGGCCGCAACCCAGGTCTTCGCGCTATGGGGCTGGATGGCGGTCAGCCTGCTGGGCGTCTCGATCAGCCTCGCTGCGCTGGTGGTGTGGCGGCTCTCGCTTCATTGCGGCCACTGTTCAAGCAGGATCGAGACGAATTTCTCCGCGGCCGGGGAGAGCGATGCGCCCCGGCGGTAGACCAGGCCCAGCGAGCGGTTTACCACCGGCTCGATCAGCGGCACGCTGACCAGCGTTGGATGGTCCCCGGCCGGCATCGCCAGGCTGGGCATCGCCGACACGCCCAGGCCAGCCTCCACTAGTCCTAACGACGTGGACAGGTGCTGCACTTCGTAGAACCACTGCGGGCGCCAGCTCAGGCCCGACAGCGCGTGGTCCAGGAGCATGCGGTTGCCGCTCAGGCGGCCAACGCCGATCAACCGGTAATCGCTGAGTTCCGACCAGGTGACCGCGCTGCGTTCGGCCAGCTCATGGTCGCGCCGGCAGGCCAGCACAAAGGGCTCGTTGACCAGGGGCACGAACTCGATGTCCGGGTGCTGGCCGCTCATCATGTTGATGCCGAAATCGGCTTCGCCGCGCAACACCGCTTCGAGCCCTTCATTGGCGCTGAGGTCGAGCAGGCGGATGCGGATTTTCGGGTAGCGCTCGTTGTAGAGGCGGATCACCGAAGGCAGGAAATAGAACGCCGCCGTGGGGATGCAGGCCAAGGTCACCCGGCCGATCTGTCGCTCCGCCAGCTCGCGGATATTGAGGATCGAGTCGTCGAAATCATCCAGCAGGCGTCGCGCCTTGGGCAGGAAGTCACGGCCGACGCTCGTCAGGCTGACCTTGCGGGTGGTGCGATCGAGCAAAGCGGTCCCCAAGCCTTCCTCGAGTTTTTTCATCCGTCGGCTCAAGGCGGGTTGGGACAGGTGCAACGCATCGGCGGCCTCGTGGAAACTGCCAAGTTCGGCGATTTTCACGAAAGATCGTATGTCCTGCAGCTCATATTCCATGTTTTCTCTCGCTGGGGAAGGGCGGTGAGTCCCGGGCGAATCCTAGAATAATTCTTTTGTGAAACGCAATAATGACGACGATCTTTGCATTGGAAACACTTTTTAAACCCTGCCACTCTTGTGTCCAGAACATCAATTATCCAGATTGATCAACAAGAGTTAATGTTCATGAAGCGAATCCCTTGTGTGCTGATGCGCGGCGGTACGTCAAAAGGCCCGGTGTTTCTCGCCTGGGATCTGCCGGTCGCCATCGCCGAACGTGACGAGTTGCTGATCAACCTGATGGGCTCCGGCCACGAACTGGAAATCGACGGCATCGGCGGCGGCAGCCCACAGACCAGCAAGGTGGCGATCGTCAGCCCATCGCTGCACCCGGAAGCCGACGTCGATTATCTGTTCGTCCAAGTCATGGTGTCCCAACGTCGGGTCGACACCGCGCCCAACTGCGGCAACATGCTCTGCGCCGTCGGCCCGTTCGCCATCGAGCAGGGGCTGGTCAAGGCTACCGGCGAGCTGACCCGGGTGCGCATTCGCAACCTCAATACCGGGACTTTCGTGAATTCCGACGTGCCACCCCCGAAAGGCACGGTCAGCTATGAAGGCGACACCGCCATCGATGGCGTGCCCGGTACGGCCGCCCCGGTGCAACTGACCTTCCTCGATGCCGCGGGCAGCAAGACGGGGAAGCTCTTCCCGACCGGGCAACCCCTGGACATGATCGACGGCATTGCGGTGACCTGCATTGACATGGCGATGCCGATGCTGATCGTCGAGGCCAGCCAACTGGGCAAGCGCGGTGACGAAAGCCCCGCTGAACTGGACGCCGACAAGGCATTCATGCGGCGCCTGGAATCCTTGCGGCTCAAAGCCGGCCGGGCGATGGGCCTGGGTGACGTCAGCGACATGGTGATCCCCAAGCCGGTCCTGGTGTCGCCGGCCAAGTCTGGCGGGACCCTCCAGGTGCGCTACTTCATGCCCCACAGCTGCCACCGCGCCTTGGCGATCACCGGCTCCATCGGCCTGGCGACGGCTTGCGTGACCCACGGCAGTGTCGCGGCCAACCTGATCGGTGGCGGCGGCGAGCCTCGTTTGGAGCAGGTTCGCATCGAGCACCCTAGCGGCGGTATCGATGTCGTGTTGTCCTACACCGGCAAAACGGGTGAGACCATTCGAGCCTCGGTAGTACGCACCGCCCGCCGACTTTTTTCAGGTTTTGTATACGCCACGGTTTCCCGGCGCCTGGCCGGTTAGCCAGGCAGACCTCGTCATTGCATCAGCGACTCAATAACAACAAGAGATCTGACATATGCTCGCTTTACTTGGCTTGGCCATGGTGGTGGTCTTCACCTTCCTGATAATGACCAAACGGCTGTCGCCCATCGTCGCCCTGACGGTGGTGCCGATCGTCTTTGCCGTGCTTGGCGGCTTTGGCGGCACCACCGGCAAGATGATGCTGGATGGCCTGAAGATGGTCGCGCCGTCAGCGGCACTGCTGTTGTTCGCGATCCTGTTTTTCGGCCTGATGATCGACGCCGGCCTGTTCGACCCGCTGATCCGCAAGATCCTCAAGCGGGTCAATGGCGACCCGATGAAAATCGCCGTGGGCACTGCGCTGTTGTCGCTGTTGGTGGCGCTGGACGGTGACGGCACGACGACGTACATGATCACCTGTGCCGCGATGCTGCCGCTGTATAAGCGCATCGGCATGAACCCGATGATCCTGGCGACCGTTTCCATGCTCTCCTTGAGCATCATGAGCGGCATGACCCCTTGGGGCGGCCCGGCGACCCGTGCCATCGCAGCCCTGGGCCTGGATGCCGGTGAGTACTTCGTGCCGTTGCTGCCGACCATGATCGGTGGGGCCGCATGGGTGGTGTTCACGGCGTTCCTGTTGGGCCGTGCCGAGCGCAAGCGCATCGGCAATGTCCAGCTGCAAAGCGGCGGTGGTAATTGCTACATCAACGCGATCATGGAAGACACGCCCCACAAGCGTCCGAAACTGGCCTACGTCAACCTGCTGTTGGTGGTCGCGGTGATGGTCGCGCTGGTGATGGGGCTCATGCACTCGGCGATCCTGTTCCTGATCGGTTTTGTCCTGGCGCTGATGATCAACTATCCGCAACTGGATATTCAGAAGGAACGCATTCTCGCCCATTCGGGCAATGCCATGACCGTGGTCCTGCTGGTGTTTGCCGCGGGCATCTTCGCCGGGATTTTCTCTGGGACGAAGATGGTCGATGCATTGGCGCAAACCCTGGTGGACTGGATTCCGCCGTCCTGGGGCCATCTGTTCCCGTTGGTGGTGGCGATTACCAGCATGCCGCTGACCTTCGTCTTGTCCAACGATGCCTACTACTTCGGTGTCGTGCCGATCCTGGCTAACGCCGCGGCGGCCTACGGGATCGATCCGGTGGAAATTGCCCGGGCGTCCATTCTTGGCCAGCCGGTGCACCTGATGAGTCCGCTGGTGGCCTCGACCCTGTTGCTGGTGGGCATGGTCGACCGTGACCTGGGCGACTTTCAGAAAGCCACCATCAAATGGGCGGTGCTCACCTCCCTGGTCATTACTGCATTGGCCCTGCTGACCGGGGCGCTGACGCTGTTCTCCTGATTCACCCGCCGCACTTTTAGCTGCCTGCCTGACACGCCCCGCAAGGGGGTGTGCGCCGGCCTGCACGGCCAATAACAACAACGAGTAGCTCGACATGACCACTTTGCTTACCCGCGGGGCTTTGTTTCCAATCCTTGGCCTGTTGCCCCTGGCCTCGGCCAGCGCCGAAGGTTTCATCGACGACAGCAAGCTCAAGCTGCAATTGCGCAACGTCTATTTCAACGAAAATTTCCGCGATGAGCACGGCATGAGCGCACGGGCGGCGAGGACGGCCAAGAGTGAGCGCACCGAATGGGCCCAGGGTTTCCTGCTGGATTACCAGTCGGGCTTTACGCCGGGCACGATCGGTTTCGGCGTCGACGCCCTGGGCCTGCTCGGGGTCAAGCTCGACTCCGGGCGCGGCCGCAGCGGCACCGGCCTGCTACCGGTGCATGACGACGGTCGCGCCGCCGACGAGTTCGCCAGCGCGGGCATGACCGCCAAGGCCCGGTTCGCGAAGACCACGCTCAAGCACGGCACCTTGCTGCCCAAGACCCCAGTGCTGATCTACAACGATGCGCGGCTGTTGCCCCAGACCTACCAAGGCACCCAGGTCAGCAGCAGTGACATCGATAACCTCACCCTCACCGGCGGGCGTCTGGAGCGTTTCAAACTGCGGGATTCGAGCGACAGCATGCCCATCGTGCCCGATGGCTACGGCGGCGATGAGTCCGGTGACTTCAGCTATGCCGGCGCCGACTACAAGTTGGGTAAGAACGTCCGCCTGAGCTACTTCTATGGCGAGCTGGAGAATTTCTATCGGCAGAATTTTGCTGGCATCCAGCATGATCTGCCCTTGGGTGCCGGGGTACTGACCAGCGACCTGCGCTATTTCAACAGCGTCGATTCGGGTTCGGCCTACGGCGGCAAGATCGACAACGACATGCTCAGCGGGTCGCTGTCCTACGCCGTTGTCGGCCATACGTTGAGTGCCGGTTACCAGACCCTCAGCGGCGAGGCGGGCCTGCCTTACATCAGTGGCGCCACGGTGTACTCCTTCAGCAACGTCGGGATCGGCAAGTTCATCGAGGAAGATGAGAAGACCTGGATGCTCGGTTACGGCTACGACTTCGCGCGCCTCGGTGTGCCTGGCCTGACATTCTCCACCCGCTACCTGAGCGGTAACGATGGCAAGTCCAACACCGCGGTCAAAGAGTGGGAACGTGACGCGGAGATCGCGTACGTGGTGCAGCAGGGCACGTTCAAGGGGCTGGGGGTGAAGGTGCGAAACTACGTCTATCGCTCGGACTTTTCACGGGGGCGTGACAGTAATCGGATCTACTTCACCTACGACATCGCGCTTTGGTAGGGCGTGCAGTTTATTTAAGAAACAACGACGGACTTGTGGCGAGGGAGCTTGCTCCCGCTCGGCTGCGAAGCGGTCGTGAGCCGGCGGGTGAGGTGTGTCTGTGTTACGCGTTTGGCAGGTTTTGGGGCCGCTTCGCGACCCAGCGGGAGCAAGCTCCCTCGCCACGGATTTATCAGCGCTCTTAAGTGAACAGTACACCCTTTTGGTAGGATGCTTTGCGCGCCCCGTCACGCAGCGTTGGTGACGCAGGGCGCAAACCGTCGTCTCGTGTGACCGTACACCTTGGCGCCAATCATCTTTGGGCAAAGCCCTCGTCGAGGCCGCTGTGGATCGAAACCAAGACCGCCGCAACAACCTTTCCCTGGATGGCCTGAATTTTTTCCTCGCGGATGTCCGCGATGGTTTGGGCCCGTACCTGGCGATCTACCTGTTGGCGGTGCATCGCTGGGACCCGGCCAGCATTGGCGTGGTCATGACGGTGGCGGCGATGGCCGGGCTCGTTGCCCAAGCGCCGGCTGGCGCGTTGATCGACCGGGTACACAGCAAACGTGCCGTGGTGGCCGTGGCGGCCTTGATGGTGACGCTCGGTTGCCTGGTGCTGCCGTTCACGTCGTCCTTCGGCCTGGTGGCGTTGACCCAGGCGCTTGGCGCTGTGGCGGCCTCGGTCTTTGCGCCAGCTATTGCCGCCATCTCCCTGGGCATTACTGGCGCCAAGGCCTTTACGCGGCGCACTGGGCGCAACGAGACATTCAACCACGCGGGCAATGCCTGCGCAGCGCTGCTGGCGGGTGGGTTCGCCTGGCTGTTCGGTCCCATTGCGGTGTTCTACCTGATGGCCGCGATGGCATTGGCCAGCATCGTGGCGGTCAGTTGCGTGTCCGCCGAGGCCATCGACCATGACGTGGCCCGAGGGCTGGAGGCGGGGCAGGTGGGCCACGGCCCGGTACCCTCGGCGCTGCGGGTGTTGCTGGATAACCGCACGCTGCTGTTGTTCGCCATGTGCTGCGGGCTGTTCCACCTGGCGAACGCGGCGATGCTCCCGCTGGTCAGCCAGAAGCTGGCCCAGGCCAACGTGCACCTGGCCACGCCGCTGACGTCGGCCTGTATCGTTGCGGCGCAGCTGGTCATGGTGCCCATGGCGTGGCTGGTGGGGGTCAAGGCCGATGCCTGGGGCCGCAAGCCGTTGCTGCTGGCCGGCTTCCTGATCCTGCCCATCCGCGGTGTGCTGGATGTGCTTTCGGACGACCCCTACTGGTTGGTGGCGGTGCAGTTGCTGGACGGTATCGGTGCCGGACTGTTTGGCGCGCTGTTTCCCCTGGTGGTCAAGGACCTGACCCAGGGCACCGGGCGTTTCAACGTCAGCCTTGGGGTGTTGTCGACGGTGTTCGGGCTGGGCGCCGCGTTGAGCAACAGCCTGGCCGGCTTCGTCGTGCAGGGGGCTGGCTACAGCGCTGCATTCCTGACCCTGGCAGCGATTGCCGCCTTGGCGTTCGGCCTGTTGCTGGCGATGCCCGAGACTTTCCGGCCAAGCCGCGCTCCACAGCCCGGCACGCTTGCGGTGCCTGACGGCGGGATTGCCTGAGGCCGCGTATCACCCCTGTGGGAGCGAGCTTGCGCGCGAAGGCGGCGGCCCAGTCAAAATGGCTGCAAGCTGACCCACCGCTTTCGCGAGCAAGCTCGCTCCCACAGGGTGATGTGTACGCTGGACAAAATGTGGGAGCGAGCCTGCTCGCGATGACGGCGGCACATCCAACATCAATGCCTGCTGGGCCGCTGCTATCGCGAGCAAGCTTTGCTCCCACAGGGAAATTGGGAGCGCCCGGCAATCTGAATCTTGTCATCCCCGAATGCATGGGGTCTCCAATGGGATGAAATGCGCGCCTATCGTTAAGCACTTTCCCTTACCGGATACTTCCCGTTTATTTGTCGAAAGCTTGACCCTGATCAAGGCAAATCGAAATGCCCGCGTCATCGCCGTTATAAGTGCCAAGCGGAGCAATAACAGGGGTGATGGCTATTTGGTATTGCGTTAAGATCGCCCCACGTCAGCGTGTATAACAACCCTCATACAACAAGTTCACGCGTCATTAATTCAATATGAAATGAGGCTTGAACGGAAATGCTCAGGAATGCACCGCTGCGTCTGAAACTTTTATTGATCCTGCTACTTCCCCTGTTGGGATTCTTGTCCTTGGCCGGCGTCTTTATCGTGGACAACTACAAGACCCTGCGCGATATGGACGCCACGGTCGCCGCCAGCGCCACGGCACAGAAGTTGAGTCAACTGATCACGGTATTGCAGCGCGAGCGCGGCGCCAGCGGGGTTTTCCTGGGCAGCGGCGGCAAGTCCATGGGTGAACGGATGGCCCAGGCGCGCCAGGATTCCAATGCCTCGGCCAAGGTGGTGCGTGGGTTGTCTGGGTCGGACAGTGCGCAATTGGACAATGTTCTCCAAGCACTGGACCAGTTGCCCGTCATTCGTGGGCAAGTGGATAAGTTGGGTATCAGCAGCACCGAATCCGGTGTTCGTTATACCGAGATCATTCAAGCGCTCATGGGCTATACCCACTCTTTGGAAGCGACGATCAACAACGCCACCATTGTTCATGCGCTCAATGCCCTCAATCAGTTTATCGAGATGAAAGAGCGGGCCGGACGCGAACGGGTCGTGCTGGGCCTGGTATTCAGCCAGGATCGTTTCGATGAGACCTTGTTGTCGCGCTTTAGCCGCAATCTTGGTGAGTTCTCTGCGTATTCCGACGCGTTCCGCCGCCAGGCCCAACCCGTCTTGCTTCAACAGTTCACCGAGCAGATGCTCAAGCCCGCTGCGGTCGAAGTCGGTAAGTTGCAGCGCCTGGCTTTCGAAGTGCCATTGGGCCAGTCGCTGGGCATCAAGCCAGAGGCCTGGTTTGAACTCTCCACTCAGCGCATCGATATGATGAGCCAGGTGGAAGACGCCCTCGGTCAAAGCATCAGCCGCTTGGCGATTCACGGCCGCGATGAAGCAAGTCGTGCGTTGTGGCTGACCGTCGCTGCGGTCGTCGTGGCGCTGCTGGCGGTGACGGTGTTGTCGTATGTGATCATCCGCCTGATTGATCTGGCGGTGCGCGATGTGAACCAGGCCCTGAACGGCCTGGCACAGCGTGACCTCACCGCCAGGGCCACCTATGAAGGCCGCGATGAGTTCGGCCAGATCTCGCGCAACCTCAATCGCATGGCGCAGGAGATCAGCGAGATCGTGCAGGAAATCGGCAACGCCACGGCGCAAGTGGCCACCGCCGCGCAAGAGTCTTCCACGGTGACGGTCCAGACCAGCATGAGTGTCGAGCAACAGCGCCAAGGCACCGAGCTGGTGGCCACGGCGATCAATCAGATGAGCGCCACGGTGCGCGAGGTGGCGCAAAGTACCAACGATGCGGCGCACATGTCGCAACAGGTCAACCTCAGCACGGCCCAAGGGCGCGTGGAAATCGAAAGCACCATCGGGCTGATCCGCCAATTGTCCGGGCAGGCCGAGGAGACCGCGCAAATCATTGATGATCTCAAGCTGGAAAGCGATGCCATTTCCTCGGTGCTCGATGTGATTCGCGGCATTGCCGAACAGACCAATCTGTTGGCGCTCAATGCGGCGATTGAAGCGGCGCGGGCCGGTGACCATGGCCGCGGTTTTGCGGTGGTCGCCTCCGAAGTGCGCACCCTGGCACAAAAGACCCAGGAGTCCACGGGCAACATTCAACAGATGATCAGCAACCTGCAGGCCGGTTCGGATCGTGCGGCGCTGTCCATGCAGCAGACCCTGGACAAGGCCCAGGACGGGGCGAGCAAAGTCGAGCGCGCGGGGGAGTTGCTGGTGGAGATCGCCGAGGGGGTGGCGACGATCAGCGACCGTAACATCCAGATCGCCTCCGCGGCCGAAGAGCAGCGCGCGGTGTCCGAAGACATCAATCGCAACGTGAACGAGATCAACGACCTGGTGATCCAAGTGAGTGCCGGCGCCGAGCAGACGGCCATCACCAGCCAGGAACTGGCGCGCCTGGCCGAGCACCAGCAACAGTTGGTCAATCGCTTCAAAGTCGCCTAGCTCTTGCAACCTCGGGCCTTCGACGCAAGGCCCGGGTGTGCGCTCAGACGATGTCGTCGATCAGGATATGGAGCTCGCCGCGGCTGCATTGCTCGATCCGCGCCTCGACCTTGTAGACCTTGCGCAGCATCGATTCGCTGATCACCTCGGCGCTTGGGCCGCTGCCCTGGGCGGTGCCGTCGGCGATGACCAGCACCTGGTCGGCAAAGCGCAGCGCCTGGTTCAGGTCATGGATGGCGATGAACACAATGACCTGGCGTTTGCGCGCCAGGGCCCGCATGAAGTTCAGCACCTGGACTTGCCGGTGCATGTCCAGGGCGCTGGTCGGTTCATCCATCAGCAGGATTTCCGGTTCGCGCACCAGGGTCTGGGCGATCGACACCAGTTGCTGCTGTCCGCCGCTGAGCTCGCCGAGATTACGGAACGACAGTTCGGTGATGCCCAGCGCGGCGAGAATGTCATCCACCAACTTCAGTTCATCATCGTGGACGACCCAGCCCGGCGTAAGCTGCTTTCGCGCCAGCAACACCGACTCGTACACCGTCAACCGGGCGCTGGCGTTCAAGCCTTGGGGCATGTAGCTGATGCCCTGCGGTCCCTTTTTCGAGTCTTCCAGAACCACTTGCCCGGGGCCGTCGATCAAGCCGGCCATGCGCTTGAACAAAGTGGATTTGCCCGCTGCGTTGGGGCCGACCACCGCCACCACCTGGCCGCCGACAAAGGCTGCCGTGGTCACGCCGTGAATGACCGTGCGCTGGCCGTAGCGTGCGCCGAGATTCTCCAGCCGGATCGTTACCATGAGTTTTTCTTTCCGCCGAGAATCAAGGATATGAAGAAGGGCACGCCGATCAGCGACGTCACCACGCCGATGGGGAAAATCGCCCCGGGAATCAGGGTTTTGCTGATCACCGAACTGGCGGACAGAATCAGTGCGCCGGTCAGCAGGGACGCCGGCAGGAAGAACCGCTGGTCTTCACCGATCAGCATTCGTGCGATGTGCGGTCCGACCAGGCCGATGAAGCCGATGGTGCCGACAAAGGCCACCGGGAACGAGGCGAGCAGGCTGACCATGATCAGCGTTTGAAAGCGCAGGCTGCGCACGTTGATGCCGAAACTCGCGGCCTTGTCGTCTCCCAGGCGTAGCGCGGTCAAGGCCCAGGCACGCCGGGCGAAAATCGGCAGGGTGACCAGGATCACCAGGCAGATCCCCCCGAGCTTGGGCCAGGTGGCTTTGGTCAGGCTGCCCATTGTCCAGAACACCACGGCGGCCACGGCTTGCTCGGTGGCAAAGAATTGCACCAGTGCCAGCAGCGCGTTGAAGGTGAACACCAGGGCGATGCCGAGCAGCACGATGGTCTCGGCAGTGACACCACGGCGCAGGCTCAGGAAGTGGATCAGCAAGGCCGACAGCATGGCCATGATGAACGCGTTCAGCGGCACCATGTACTGCGCCGCCAACGGGAACAAGGCCACGCCAAACGCCAGGCCCATGGCAGCACCGAAACTGGCGGCGGCGGAAATGCCCAGGGTGAACGGACTGGCCAGCGGGTTGTTGAGGATCGTCTGCATCTGCGCGCCGGCCAGGGACAACGCCGCACCGACCGCAACGGCCATCAGCGCCACGGGCAGGCGGATATCCCACATCACCACGCGGACCTGGGGCGATGCGCTGTCCGGTGAAAACAGCGCGCCGAGCACTTCGTCGAGGCTGTAGCGCGCCGGCCCGAGGGCCAGGTCAAGCAGCACGCTGCAGATCAGCAGCAGCGCGAGCCCGCCAAGGATAAGCCGCTTGCGCAGCACCAGGCGTCGGTAGGTGTCACGTTGCATCACCAGGGTTTCGTTCAGCGTGGTCATGGCTTGTCCTCGGCCTGGCGCAGGCTGACGGCGTAGCCCGGTTCATAAGGGACCGGCAGGAACTGCTCGTGCAATTGGCGGAACGAGGCGTCCGGGTCCAGGTCGGCAAACAACGTGGGGTGAAACCATTTGGCCAATTGCTGGATGGCGACGAACTGATAGGGGCTGTTGTAGAACTGGTGCCAGATGGCGTGGAACGCCTGGTCGTCCTGAGCCTTGATGCCGGCATAGGCCGGCCGCTGGGTGTACCACGCCAGTTTTTGCCTGGCTTGGGCCAGGTCCGCCCCCGGGCCGACGCCGACCCAATGGCCACCAGGGGCAAAGGCTTCCCAGTTGGCACTGGTGACCACCACCTGCGCCGGGTTGGCGACCACCACTTGCTCGGCGTTCAACTGGCCGAACGTGGTGGGGATGATGCCTTTGGCAATGTTGTCGCCACCGGCCATTTCGACGAACAGGCCGAAGTTCTCGTTGCCGAAGCTCAGGCAGCAATCATCGGTGTAGCCGCCGATGCGCTCGATGAAGACCTTTGGCCGGGCAGGGTGGCGCGCCTCGATGACGTCGGTGACGCGTCGAATCTGCTGGTTGCGAAAGTCGATGAACGCCTCGGCCCGGGCTTGCTTGCCGAACAATTGGCCGAACAGGCGCATGGTCGGCTCGGTGTTCTGCATCGGGTTGTTGCGAAAGTCGACATAGACCACCGGGATGCCCAAGGCGTCGAGCTTTTCGATATAGCGCGCGTCCTCGGTGGCGTGCTGGGCTTCGATATTGAGGATGATCACATCCGGACGCTGGGAAATCGCCTGCTCGATGTCGAAGGTGCCGTCCTCGAAGCCACCGAAGGTCGGGATCTTGGCGATGTCGGGATATTTGCGCAGGTAGGCGCCGTAGGTGTCCGGATCGGACTGGATCAGGTCCTTGCGCCAACCGACGATGCGTTCGATGGGGTTTTGCGTGTCCAGCGCCGCCACCAGGTACAACTGGCGACCTTCGCCGAGGATCACCCGCCGGACCGGGAGGTGCACCTTGACCTGGCGCCCGAGCAGATCGGTCACGCTGCCCAGGGCCGGATCCGTCTCGGCGGCGACAGCGTTGCGTGGCGCCAGGGAAAACAACGACAAGCCGAGCCACCCGGCGAACAGCAGGATGGCGAGCGTGTGATGACGCAAAACGGTAACCATGGTGCAGGCCTTTACGGAAGCCGACCGGGACAACGGCGCAAACCGCCGTCCCGGCCTGCGGGTTTCAGAAATCAACGGTGGCGGACAACAGCAGCGTGCGCGGTGCGCCTTGGGAAAACGCACCATAGGAGGCAACCCCCGACCAGTAGGCGCGATCAAACACGTTCTGCACCGTGGCGCGAAAAGTCGTGGGCCGCTCGGCGATGCGCGTGGCATAGCGGGCGCCGACATCGAAGCGGGTCCAGGCATCCAGTGCCTGGGTGTTGGCCTGGTCGACGTACTGGCTGGCGGTGTAGATCGCGCCGCTGGTCAACGTCAGCCCGTCGATGCCCGGGGTGTCCCATTCGGCCCAGAGGTTGGCCTGGACCTTGGGCACGCCCACCGGGGTGTTGCCGCGGTTGGCGGCCACGACAGTGCGGGTCAGCTCCCCATCGAGCAGCGTCACGCCACCGAGCAGGCGCGTGCCCCGGGCCACCTCGCCGGACAGGTTCAGTTCCACGCCACGGTTGCGTTGCTGGGCCTGGCCCGAAAACACCCTGTTCGACAATTCACCGCTGGGGTTCTTGATCTGGAACAGCGCCAGCGTGGCCATGAAACGGTCGTAGTCGAGCTAGATACCGATCTCCTGCTGGCGGGAGATGTAGGGTGAGAAAACCTCATCCGCGTTGGTTGCAGCGGACGGCGCAATGTCGCCCTTGCTCAGGCCTTCGATGTAGTTGTAGTACAGCGCGACATGCTCCCAGGGCTTGGCAACGATACCGAGCAGCGGCG
This sequence comes from Pseudomonas sp. CG7, assembly GCF_023701885.1. Lineage (NCBI taxonomy): Bacteria > Pseudomonadati > Pseudomonadota > Gammaproteobacteria > Pseudomonadales > Pseudomonadaceae > Pseudomonas > Pseudomonas sp. CG7. The sequence continues at coordinate 23,860 of NZ_JABAEE010000064.1, forward strand.
TGGTTTTGCTTTTGTCGTAGGACGGGATGGCAACGGTGGTGCTGAAGTTTTCCGACTGGACGTTCTGCCTGCGCAGCCCGAGGGTGACTTGCAGGCGTTCATCGAGCACCGACAGGGTGTCGGCCAGGGCGACGCCGGACAATTGGCTCTCGGAGACTTTCGGGGTGTTGGGTTCGGCGAGGTTGGGCCGGGGCCGGTCGATCGGGTGATAGATGTTCGAGAGGATGGCGGGGCCGGAAATAATGCCCCGGGACAACTCGTCGCGATAACGGCTGACTTGCAGCACCGCGCGGTGACTGCCCGGCCCGGTGGCGAAGCCCAGGCGTGCGCCGGCGTCGACGGTGTAGCGCCGGACCTTGAATTGGTAATAGCCGGGATCTGATGACGTGTCGCCGGCCGCGTTGAGGATGGTCGGGGTTTGGTCGGATATGCGCTCGACCTCGGATTTTCCGCCACCGGCGTGGGCAAACAGCGTCAGTTGGTCGCTGAGGTCATATTCGCCACTCAGCAACGCCGACTTGTCCCGGGCTTGGGAGCGGCCCCAATCCTGGCTGACACTGGTCCGGCCGTTGGCGGCCGAGGGAATCTGCACGCCGGGGACGATCCTGAAGGGCCGCGATGCGGCGTCGAAGGCTTCCTTTTGATTGATCAGGTCCAGGCTCGTGCGCAGGCGATCCCCTTGGTAATCCAGGGAGATGGCGCCGGTACCGACCTCTCGGGACTGCTTGTCGATGGCCGTGTCGCCCTGCTGCAGGCTGCCGTTGAACCTGATCCCGAACCGGCGCTCTTCACCAAAACGCCGGCTGACGTCGAGGTGGCCGCCCAGTTGCGAATCCGTGGCGTAGCGGCTGGTGAATCGGGTCAGGTCCTCATCGAGGGCGCGCTTGGGGACCACGTTGATCACGCCGCCCACGGCGCTGTTGGGTGACATGCCATACAGCAGGGCGGCGGGGCCCTTGACCAGTTCGATACGCTCGGCGTAATCGGTGAACACCCGGTAGTTGGACGCCACGCCATACACACCGTCGAACGCCAACTCACCGAGATTGCCTTCCCCCAGCGGAAAACCGCGGATGAAGAACGAGTCGACAATGCCGCCCGCCTGGCCAGTGGCGCGCACCGAAGCATCACGCTCCAGCAAATCGCCCACGGTGACCGCCTGTTGATCGTTGATCATCGTCGAGGTGTAGCTGCTGACGCTGAACGGCGCATCCATCACATCGGCGTTGCCCAGCAGGCCGAGGCGTGCTCCGCGGGCGACCTGGCCGCTGGCGTCGGTGGGTGGCAAGTCGGTACTGGGTCTGCCGGCGGCACCGACGTTGATCTCCGGCAGGGACACTTGGCGCAGCACCAGGGTGTAGCTGCCATCGTCGCGGGCAATCATCTCCACACCGCTGTCACCCAGCAGGCGTGTGAGCGCTTGCGCTGCCGGATAAGTGCCGGACAGTCCCGGACTGAGCAGCCCCTCGGTGATCGACGGCTGGAACGACAAGGCAATGCCAGCGGTGATCGCAAAGCTCGACAGGGCGGCGCCGAGCGGCCCGGGGGCGATGTCATAGGCCCGCGGGGCGATGGCTTCCAGTTGCGCGGGCACGGCGGCCAAGGCGAACGACCCGGTGACCGTGCCCAAGGCAAGGCTCAACAGCACACTGCGCATGACGAGCTTGGACGGACGATCCGAATGCAGGGGCCGTGCAACGAGCATGGATGGATGACCCTATGGACGAGATGAAATGGTTATTCCTTTCTTTGCCAGTTGAGATCGAAAAAAGTATCACCAAGGGCAGCAATTTTTTTTGCGGGGTCAGGCGGGGGAGAGCGTCACCCAATAACCGCTCAAATGGCCGCTGACCAGGATCGGGTAGGTTTGCGCCAGCATATTGAGCGTGCGCTGGGTATCGCTGATGGGAAAGGCGCCGGAAACTCGCAGTTCGGCAATGGCCGGGTCGCAACGCACGAAGCCCCGGCGATAGCGGGCCAGCTCGGCGACGAAGTCCGCCAGGCGCATCTTGTCGGCCATCAGCATGCCTTGGTTCCAGGCGCCGACGTTGCGGTCTGCCGGCCTCAACGGGCCGAAGGCCTGTGCCGAGAAGTCAGTGCGCTGCCCGGCGTTGACAACGAGCGGCGCGGCCTGGCGAGCATCGGCCAATTCAATCCGCACAGCGCCTTCGAGTACCGCCAGATGGGTGGTCGATGGCAATTGGCGCACGGTGAACCGCGTGCCCAGGGCCTGCATCCGCCCCTCACGGGTACTGACCAGGAACGGCCGCGCCTGGGGTGAAGCATCCGGCGCGGTCTGCACCAGGATTTCCCCTTCGCGCACCTGGATGAGCCGCTGCCGGGTGTCGAACAGCACGTCGATGGCCGTGTCGGTATTGAGGGTGATGTGGGAACCGTCGGCCAGGGTCAGCTCGCGACGCTCGCCCACGGCGGTGCGATAGTCGGCGGCCCATTGCTGCGATTGCGCCAGTTTCCAACTGCCCCAACCGGCAGGCACCACGGCCAGCAGCAACGCCAGTTTGCCAAGGGCCGTGCGCCGTTCGGGGTTGCTCGGGCGATCCAGCGCCGACATCGCCAGCGAGCGTGGCAAACCGCCGAGCTTGCCTTGCAGCACTTGCGCACGGGACCAGGCCCGGCCGCGCTCGGGGCTGCTGGCTCTCCAGCATTCCCACTCGGCGCGCTCGCTGTCGCTGAGGTCGCGCTCACTCAAGCGCATCAGCCACTCAGCGGCTTCTTCGAGGACCTTGGGATCGAGCGGCGGCTCATGACGTCGGGTGAGCATTCATTCCACCAGCATCAGGCACTGCACGAACGCCTGCGTCATGTAGCGCTTGACCGTGATCAGCGAGACGTCCAGCTGTTGGGCGATGTCGTCGTATTTCAGGCCGCCGATCTGCGACAGCAGGAAGGCCCGTTTGACCGGCGCCGGCAGCGTGTCGAGCATGGCGTCGATTTCGTGCAGGGTTTCCAGCACCAGGAAGCGCAATTCAGGAGACGGTACTTCCTGGGCCGGCAAATGCGCGAGCGCTTCCAGGTAGGCGCGTTCCAGGGCCTTGCGCTGATACCAGTTGACGAGAATGCCCTTGGCCACGCAGCTCAGGTAGGCCCGGGGCTGGTCAATGACGGTGACTTGGGAGGCGAGAATGCGCGTGAAGGTGTCTTGGGCCAAGTCTGCTGCATCCATGGCGTTGCCCAGTTTCTTCTTCAACGTGGCGTACAGCCAGCCATGATGGCCGGCGTACAGCGCTTCGATCACGCGCAGATGATGGTCGTTGTTCGCGGGCAGGGTTTCGCTCATGGCTGCGTTTTTTTGCAATTGAGAAGTATTCCCAATGCTAAAGGACAACTTGTCCGGGACGCAAGCGGCATTCGACAACCCTGTTTCAGGTAGGCGACGGGTTTATCGGCCAGTATCGCAACGCGACGACGGGAATCAGTGCCAACCCATAAGCCAGGCAAACGAACAGGTAGGTGTACTGCAAGCCGTAGACCTGGCTGAGCAACCCACCGGCGGAAATGCCCGCGATCGACGCGAATTGGGCGGTGCCCTGGGCAATGCCCAGCACCTGGCCTTGTCGCGAGCTGGCGGCGGATTTCGAGATCAGCGCCATCAGCACCGGCGTGGTGGCGCCCAGCAGCACCCCCCAGATGAAGTAGGCGACGACAAAAACGATGGCGTTGCGCGTAGTCCCTGCCAGGGCGGTCAGGGCGATGCAACCGAGCACGACGTAGAGAATGCGGTGCAAGGTGTCCTGCTGGGTACGGTGCTCGAAATAGCGCGACCAGGCCGTGGCCGAGAGGATGAAACCCAGCGCCAGCAAGCCGTAGCAGAGGCCGACCACCGAGTGGCTGACGTCGAATACCGAGCTTACGTACAAGGAGAAGGACGTCTGCGGCAGCATCCGCGCCAACAGCAGGATGCCCATGACGCACAGCAACGACAGTAACGGTGTGCCTTGCCTGACGCTGTCGGTACGACGGGTCGCCGCCGGGGGTTGGCCGGTCGCGGATTTCGTCACCGGTGGCACGTCCGGCAAGGTCATTGCGGCGACCACCGTGCACACCGCGCACAAGGCCGAGGCGATGATGTTGATCCAGAAGAACGTGGCGTAGTCGAGGATCAGCCCCCCGACCACCGCGCCGAGCAATGAGCCGACGTTGGTGGATATTTGCAGGATCGCGAACAGCCGCGCTCGACGTGACGGGGCTTCGATGCTGACGCCGTAGGCCTGCGCCGGGGCGATGTAACCGGCAAAGGCGCCTTGCAGGAAACGCAGGATCAGGATGACCCAGATGTCACTGCTCAGCGCCAGCCCGAGCTGGGTCAGCGACAAGCCCGCCAGGGCGCGGATCATCATCAGCTTATGGCCGTAGCGATCGCCGATACGGCCCCAGAACGCGCTGGTCAGGATAATGCCCAGCATCGGCCCGACATACACGGCGATGCTGGCGAAGCTGAAAACCGACTCCGATGACGTCAGCCCGCGCAGGTGCACCGGCCAGAACGGCCCGCTCATTTCCATCGCGCCCATGGAAATGAGCTGGATCGCGAACAGAAGGGAAACCAGGACTCTGACGTTCGAACCCTGGAGGGCACCTGCGTGGGACATGACTCGACCTCGGTGGTTAATCGCTGGCAAGCGGGTGGGTGTGCTGCGGGCGATGACTCGGTCGGCAAGATGCCCGGCTGCACGAAAGGTTGCAAGGCGTCGATAGCGCAACAGCGGCTGTGTGCCCGAGCGTTCGGGGGCCGGCTGAAAAAAATAACCGCCGGGGGGTGATACTTTTCCGCAGGTCGACTGGCAATAGGAGTGATTACCATTTTCTCTCGTCGGAAAGGATCCTTAAGCCATGTCTGTTGCACGTCGACCTTGTGGTGAGTCTGCGTTATCCCTCGCGATTCGTACCGCCACCCTGAGTTTCATGCTGGTCGCAGGAAGCGCCACCGCCTGGGCGGCAACCCCCGGGCAAAAGCCCGCCGCCGAGCAAGCCTCGGACGTCCCTGCGGTCGACAGCGGCCCAGGCTTGACCCTTGACGCCACCAACATCACCGGCACCCACGACAACCCGAGCGCCCTGCCGGCCGAGCTGGCCGGTGGTCAAGTGGCGCGTGGTGCGCGCCTGGGGATGATGGGCAACAAGGACGTGATGGACACGCCATTCAGCGTGACCAGCTACACCGCCAAGACCCTGGCCGACCTGCAAACCGTGCCCGCGGCCGATGCCTTGCAACGCGACCCTTCGGGGCGCTCGACGGGCCAGGTGGGCGGTATCGTCGAATCGTTTTTCATCCGTGGTTTTCCCATCGGCGAGGGCAACCTTGGCGAACTGGCCTACGACGGTGTCTACGGTGTGGCGCCCAACTACCGGGTGTTCACCGACTATGCCGAACGGATCGAAGTGCTCAAGGGACCGGGTGCGCTGATGTACGGCATGTCGCCCAACAGCGGCGTGGGCGGGGTGATCAATATCGTCCCCAAGCGGCCGCTGGACGAAGACCTGACGCGCTTTACCGGCAGCTATGCGTCTGATTCCTACGTGGGTGGGCACCTGGACGTCAGCCGCCGATTCGGCTCGGAAAACCAGTTCGGCGTGCGCTTCAACGGCAGCCTCCAGGGTGGCGACACGGCCATCGATGATCAGGAGCGCGAGCTCGACATCGGCGCCATCGCCTTCGATTATCGCGGCGAGCGCCTGCGCTTGAACCTCGACTTCATCAGCCAGAAAGAAAGCTTCGAAGGTGCTTCGCGGCCCTTCACCGTCGCGCGCAATGTTGAGGTTCCGTCTGCCCCCAACGGTCGCACCAACGCATCGCAGAAGTGGGGTTGGTCGGACACCAAGGAGCAGTCGGCCTTGCTCGGTGGCGAATATGACCTGACGGACGCGGTCACGGTGTTTGCCCATGCCGGTGGCGGTCGGTCGGACGTCAAGCGGATGTCGGACCAGGTGCCAGAAATCATTAATAATGCCGGCGATATCACCAACAGGCCGGGGTACTACAAATTCAACGTGGATCGTTCGACAGCCGACGTGGGGGTTCGCGGGGTGTTCGACACCGGCCCTGTCACCCACACGACCACGCTGATGGCGAGCACTTATCAGGATGAGCTGTCACGGGGCATCAACCGAGGGACAGATATTCCCTCGAACATTTATCATCCGGTGGACGTACCCAAACCAGCCATAAATGCGCCCAGAGTACTGCGAGTTTCCGAGTCGCAGTTGTCCGGCTTTGCCTTGAGTGACACGTTGTCGGCATTGGATGACCGCGTTCAACTGACCCTGGGTTTGCGCCGGCAAAACGTCAAGTCGGAAAACTACAACACCCCCGTTGTCACTCCGTCCTACGACAAAAGCAAAACTACGCCAATGTTCGGTGTCGTCGTTAAGCCCTGGGAAGACGTATCGCTCTACTACAACTATGTCGAGGGCCTGAGTAAGGGTGACGCCGCGCCGGCTAACGCGACCAATTCCGGGCAAATGTTCGCACCTTATGTCTCCAAGCAACACGAGATGGGCGTCAAGTATGAGCACGGCACGTTCATGACCACCCTGGCACTGTTCCAGATCGAGAAGCCCAGTGGCGAGCTCGACGCGAACAATGTCTTCTCGGTGCAGGCCGAACAACGCAACCGTGGTATGGAATTGAGTGTGTTCGGCGAAGTGGCCCCCGGTACCCGCCTGATGGGCGGCGTGACACTGCTCGACGGCGAACTGACGGATTCCGCCACCGCAGCTAACCGTGGCAATAAACCGGTCGGCGTGCCAGACGTCCAAGCCAACCTGTGGGCGGAATGGGACACCCCATGGGTGGAAGGCTTTACCCTCACCAGCGGTGCGATCTACACCAGCAGCCAATACGTGAACCAGGCCAACACCCAGGAGCTGGATGCCTGGACGCGCTTTGACGCGGGCGCTCGCTACGCCACCAGGATCGAAGGTCGACCGACGACATTCAGGGCCACGGTCCAGAACGTCTTTGACCGTGAATACTGGTCGGGCGTCGCCTCGTATGGTGCCTTCTCGCCAGGCTCTCCACGTACCTTGCAGTTGTCGGCCACGGTCGATTTCTGAGGCAGGGCGAGGGGTGGCTCAAGCCAAGGGCCACCCTGTAAAAACTATTCGCTTAAGAAAAACGATGAACCTGTTCCCTGCGTTTCGCCGCAAATCCAATTGTGGGAGCGAGCTTGCTCGCGATAGCGGTATGACAGTCGATGAAGGTACTGAATATATGGCCTGCATCGCGAGCAAGCTCGCTCCCACAGGTTTTTCTGAGGCTCATAGAACTGACTGTTCCAGCCAAACACCCGCCCTGTGGCGAGGGAGCAATCTCTGGCCACAGGGGTTCAAACAGGTCTTAAGTGAACAGCGCTATTGCCCTTTGGCCGGCAGCCCCATCTTTTCCAGCGTCAGCGTTTCATCGGCGCGCCCCCAACCACCGTCCGACACTTCTTCCACCAGGACCATGGTGAACGGACGCACCCCCTCGCCGAAGTATTCGACGAACATCTCCGTGGTGCGGTGGATGATCTCTTCCTTGCGCGCGTGGTCCAGGATTCCTTCGGGAAATTTGTAGTTGGCAAATGGCATGGATCGACTCCGTGGGTGTGAAAGATTCGGCAGGGGCGAGGGCCCCTGGCGCGCATCTTTCTCCTTTAGGTCCGTGGAATAAATCCCTCTGGGTTGGCATCTGCATTCAACGTGCGTGAACAATCGCGCACTCAGTGCGAATGACGCGGCTCACCACTACGAGCAATCACCCGCAGGTGCAACGTCGCCGGCTCCAGGCAGCCCCCGGTGGAGAGTTGCCCCACCAGTTGCCGGTACAACTCCTGCCAGGGCGTTTGCGAAGGCGGGATGTTCGGCGTCCACGCGAGTCGGCGCCGGGCCATTTCTTCGTCGTTGATCAGCAGGTTCACCGTGCGGGTGTTCAGGTCCACTTTCAGCCGGTCGTTGGTTTGCAGCAACGCCAGGCCGCCACCGACGGCTGCTTCAGGGGACATGTTGAGGATCGATGGGCTCGCCGAGGTGCCGCTCTGGCGACCGTCGCCCAGGCAGGGCAGGGAGTCGATGCCTTGCTTGATCAGTGCGGCTGGCGGGGCCATGTTCACCACCTCTGCGCTGCCGGGGTAGCCCACCGTGCCAACGCCGCGAATGACCAGGATGCAGCGCTCGTCGATGTCCAGCGCGGGGTCGTCGATGCGGGCGTGGTAATCCTCCGGTCCTTCGAAGACGATGGCCCTGGCTTCGAAACTGTTCTCGGCGCCGGGCTCGGACAGGTAGGTCTTGCGAAACGCCTCGCCCACCACCGACATTTTCATGATCGCGCTGTCGAAGAAATTGCCGCTGAGCACGATGAAACCGGCACGGTGCTTGAGCGGCGTCTCGAAGGGATGGATCACATCGGCGTTGCTGGTCAGGCTGCCGCTGACGATTTCGCCGATGGTCCTGCCGCTGACCGTGGCGCAGTCTTCGTGCAGGCGTCCGGCTTTTTGCAGTTCATGCATGACCGAGGGCACGCCGCCGGCCCGATGGAACCCTTCGCCCAGGTACTTGCCCGCCGGCATGCAGTTGACCAGCAGCGGCACGTCTTCGCCAATTCGTTGCCAATCGTCCAGGCTCAGTTCGACGCCCATGTGCCGGGCGATGGCGATCAAGTGCGGTGGGCAATTGCTCGAAGCGCCGAGGGCGGAGGCGACGGCGATGGCGTTCTCGAAGGCCTGGCGGGTCATGATCTGGGAAGGGCGAACGTCCTGAAGCACCAATTCGCAGATACGCTTGCCGGTGGCGTAGGCCATTTGCCCGCGCTCGCGATAGGGCGCCGGGATGCTCGCGCAACCGGGCAGCGACATGCCCAGGGCTTCGGCCAGGGCGTTCATCGACAAGGCGGTGCCCATGGTGTTGCAGTGACCCACCGAGGGCGAGGCCGCGGTGGTCATTTCCATGAAGCCTTCGTAGTCGATCTCGCCGGCGGCCATCAGGTTGCGCGCATGCCAGAGCACCGTGCCGGAGCCGATCAGTTCGCCCTTGTGATGGCCGTCGAGCATCGGCCCGCCGGACAGGACAATGGCGGGCAGGTCGGTGGTCGCCGCCGCCATCAGGCAGGCGGGCGTGGTCTTGTCGCAACCGGTGGTGAGCACCACGCCATCCAATGGGTAGCCGTGAAGGATTTCCACCAGCCCCAGGTAGGCCAGGTTGCGGTCCAGCGCCGCCGTGGGCCGGCGCGACTGTTCGGCGATCGGGTGCACCGGGAATTCCATGGGGATGCCGCCGGCATCGCGGATGCCGGCCTTGACCCGTTGGGCCAGTTCCAGGTGATGACGGTTGCAGGGCGTCAGGTCGCTGCCGGTCTGGGCGATGCCGATGATCGGGCGTCCCGATTGCAGCTCTTCGCGGGTCATGCCGTAGTTCATGTAGCGTTCGACATACAGCGCGGTCATGTCCGCGTGGGCCGGGTCATTGAACCATTGCTCGCTGCGCAGGCGGCGTTTAGGCGTGTCACTCATGATTCATGTCTCTCTTGTAATTGGATGAATCGGTCACGGTGGTGGCGTCAGCGGCCCAGCAGTCCTCGGGCGGCGAGGTTTCGGATCAGGGCACCGACACCAAAGGTCCAGGGGGCGGCGTCGCAGCTGTGGGTGCCCTGGTTATGCAGGCTGCCAAGCAACGGGCTGCTGATGCTGACCACGTCCCCGCGCTTGTGGGTGAAACCGCTGCCGGGATGGTCGCGGTCTTCGGTGGGGGCGAACAGGGTACCGAGAAACAGCACAAACCCGTCCGGATATTGGTGGTTGGCGTTGAGTGTCTGGCCCGCCAGGTCCTGCGGGTCACGGCTGATCTGACTCATGGAACTCGAACCGTGCAGGCGGTAGCCATCTTCGCCTTGTACCTTGAGATCAACCACGCAGGCGCGAACGTCATCGAGGCTGAAGTGTTCGTCGAACAGGCGAATGAACGGGCCGATGGCGCAAGACGCGTTGTTGTCCTTGGCCTTGCTCAGCAACAGCGCACTGCGGCCTTCGATGTCCCGCAGGTTGACATCGTTGCCCAGGGTGGCGCCGTGGATCTGGCCATGGCTGTTCACCGCCAGCACCACTTCCGGTTCCGGGTTGTTCCATTGCGAGATCGGATGAATGCCGATGCGGCTGCCGCTGCCCACGGCGGCCAGGACCGGTGCCTTGGTGAAGATTTCCGCATCCGGGCCGATGCCGACTTCCAGGTACTGCGACCACATGCCCTGTTCAATGAGCAAGGCTTTCAGGCGCATGGCTTGCTCGGACCCCGGCACGATGGCCCGCAGGTTGTCGCCGATCACGCTGTGCACGGTGGCGCGTACAGCCTCGGCCTTTGCCGCGTCACCGCCGGCTTGTTCCTCGCTCACCCGCTCGATCATGCTGGCGGCGAAGGTCACGCCGGCGGCCTTGATCACTTGCAAGTCCAGGGGCGGCAAGAGGAACGGCTTGGTCGGGTCGGCATCAATGCCGGTATTGGCCAGCAACGCTTCGACGCTGGCGATGAAGGTACCGGGCGTTTGCCTGACAGCGGCCAGGGGGGATTCTGTTTCCAGCAAGTCGCTCAATGTCGCAAAACGCTCCGACAGATCGAACACCCCGTCGCTGCGCAGAACCACGGGTGAAGGCCCAGCGATACGGCCAGGTACCCAGGCACGACCAATCAGGGTGCCGGCAACGCCATCGACGGGCAGGGTGTTCTCGGGAGTCAGCATCAGCGACATGGGCAGTCTTCCTGGTGAGTAAAGCGTTCAAGCTAGGGCGCGCTGTTGATGAACTCCAATGAGATATATTCAGTATCTGATAACGTCCGGTTATTGCATCGTCGAGGATTGTCCATGTCCGACCTGTCTTTCTCCAGCTTCTGCGGCTGGCTCAAATTTCGCCATCTGCTGCTGATCGATACCTTGGGGCGCACCTGCAACATGCATCTGGCGGCCGAGCAGATGAACCTCAGCCAGCCGGCCGTGAGCAAGATGCTCAAGGAAATCGAAAGCCTGCTCGGCTTTGCCCTGTTCGAACGCCGACCCCGGAGCATGCCGCCCACCGCACTGGGCGAACATGTGCTGCGTTACGCGCAGATCGCCTTGAACGACGCCCGTTCGTTCGTCGAGCAAATCAGCAGCCTGCGCGAAGGCGGCCATGGCTACCTCAAGGTCGGCGGTATCTTTGCCGCGACGGCGGTGGCCTTGCCCGAGGCGATCCTGCAGATCAAGCAACGCTGGCCCTTGCTGTCCATCGAGGGGGTGGAGCAGACCAGCAACCATCTGATGAAGATGCTTGAAGAAAAGAAACTTGACCTGGCCGTGGCGCGGTTTACCGAGCAAAGCCAGCAACAGCGCTACGATTTCCAGCCCCTGGCCCCGGAGCCGTTCTGCATCGTGGTCAACGACCGCCACCCCCTGGCGAACGCCGGGCCGACCTCCTTGCAGCAACTGGTGGGCCAGCCGTGGATTCTCTACCCGGGCGGCACGCCGATCCGCGCCCGCATGGAACTGGCCTTCGCCGAAGCCGGGGTGGGGATGCCGCGCAACACCATCGACACCATTTCCATGCAGACCTTCCTCCAGGTCCTGCAACGCGGCCCCATGATCGGCATGCTGCCCAATGCCATGGTCGATCCGCTGCTCGAAAGCGGCCAGCTCAAGACCCTCGATACGCCGCTGCACCTGGTGCCGCAGGATTACGGGATCCTGACGCGAAAGGATGAGCCATTGGTGGGCGCGGCGCTGGAGTTCGCCGAGATCCTCAAGGACAACGCCCGCCAGAGTGGTTGACTGTGCCACCGCTATCGCGAGCAAGCTCGCTCCCACAGTTGTTTTGTGTTCACTAGCGAATCCGCGGCACTGCCGCACCCCTGTGGGAGCGAGCTTGCTCGCGATGGCGGCGGGCCTGTCCACATCGATCCTGTGCCAATCCTTAATACTGATAACAATCCGTTATCAACTAATCCAAAAATGCCATTGGGAAAGAATCGATCCCCGACAGTAGAGTCCTCGTTCAATCGCCGGATGACTCGCTCATTCGACGTGACCCAATAAAAACAATCAGGGGTTACTTATGCAAACCATCTCCGAGCAGTTGCCCGCCCAGGCGCAAGCTGGCGAGCTCGACTTCGAAGAACGGACCTACCGCAAGGTCATCTGGCGCATCCTTCCCGTCCTGCTCCTGTGCTACATGGCGGCGTACCTCGATCGGGTGAACATCGGGTTCGCCAAGCTCGACATGCTCAACGAGCTGCAATTCAGCAACACCGTGTATGCCTTGGGCGCCAGTATGTTTTTCTGGGGCTATTTCCTCTTCGAAGTCCCCAGCAACCTGTTGCTGCATCGCTTTGGCGCGCGGTTCTGGATCGCCCGGATCATGCTCAGCTGGGCGGTGATCTCCATGGCCGTGGCCTACACCGTGCCGCTGGCGGCGTTTTTCCATCTCGAATCGAGCACGATGTTCTACGTGCTGCGTTTCCTGCTGGGGATCTGCGAAGCGGGCTTTTTCCCTGGCGTGATCCTCTACCTCAACTACTGGTTCCCGACCCACCGGCAGAGCCGGGTGATGTCCGGGTTCCTGCTGGCGCTGCCGGTCAGCCTGACCCTGGGCGGCATCCTCTCCGGCTGGCTGATGAACAGCATGCAGGGCGTCCACGGGATGTCCGGTTGGCAATGGATGCTGATCATCGAAGGCATTCCGTCGATCATCATGGCGTTCGTGGTGATCGTCTGCCTGGCCGACAACATAGACAAGGCCAAATGGCTCTCCGTCGCGGAAAAAGCCTTGCTCAAGGCCAATCTGCAAACCGACAACCAGGGCAAGGCCACGCGCTTGAGCGAAGTGTTTTTCAACCCTCGGGTGTGGTTGCTGGTGTTGATCCTGCTGCCCTTCAACACCGGTTTCTATGGCCTGGCGTTCTGGATGCCGTCGATCATCAAGAGCACCGGCATCACCAATAGCCTGCATATCGGTTTGCTCACTGCCATTCCTTACTCGGTGGCGGTGGTGGCGATGCTGCTCAACGCCCGTCATTCCAACCGTACCGGCGAGCGGCGCCTGCATGCGGCGATCCCGGCCTTCATTGGCGGTGTCGGGCTGATCCTCAGCGCGTTTTTCGCCGATAACCTGGTGCTGTCGGTCCTGTTCCTCAGTGTCTCCGCCTCGGGGATCCTCAGCCTGATGCCGATTTTCTGGACGCTGCCGGGCACCGTGCTGTCGGGCGTTGCCGCCGCGGCCGGCATTGGCATGATCAACGCCATCGGCAACCTGTCGGGCTTCACCGGTTCGATGATCACCGCCGTGGCGGAAACGCTGACGGGTAATATCAATAACGGTACTTACGTGTTGGCCTTGTGTCTGTTGGTCAGCGGTGGATTGATCCTCGCGATCCCTGCCTCGATGCTCGGCAGGACGCCCAAGACCGCGCCCACGGCAGCGCAACTGGAGACCGCATGAATCTGCAAAACAAGCGAGTCCTGGTGACGGCGGCCGGGCAAGGCATCGGCTTGGCCAGCGCCATTGCCTTCGTCCAGGCGGGCGCCGAAGTGTTCGCCAGCGACATTGATATTGGCGCATTGGCGGGTATCGAAGGCATCACGCCGATGATCCTCGATGTCACCTCGGCCGATGCCATCGACGCTGCTCGCGACCACATCGGCGGGCTGGACGTGCTGTTCAACTGCGCCGGTTATGTGCACAGCGGCAACATCCTGGAATGCGATGAAGCGTCCTGGGCACGTTCGATGGACCTCAATGTCACGGCCATGTACCGCATGATCCGCGCGTTCCTGCCGGGCATGTTGGCCCGTGGCGGCGGCTCGATCATCAACATGTCGTCGGTCGCGTCCAGCATCAAGGGCGTGCCCAATCGTTTCGCCTATGCTGCCAGCAAGGCGGCGGTGGTGGGGCTGACCAAATCCGTCGCCATCGACTTTGTCGGCCAGGGCATTCGCTGCAACGCCATCTGCCCCGGCACGGTGGACTCGCCTTCGCTACGCCAGCGCATCGCCGACCAGGCTGCGCGACAAGGTGTCGAAGAAGCAGAGGTCTATCGGCAGTTTCTCGACCGCCAGCCCATGGGTCGTATTGGCCACACCGAGGAAATCGCGCAATTGGCGTTGTACCTGGGCAGCGACGCGTCCGCCTACACCACCGGGACGGTGCATGTGATCGATGGCGGCATGAGCCTCTGAATTTTCACTTGAGCAGGAGCACTTCATGAAACTGTTGCGTTACGGCGAAAAAGGTTCGGAAAAACCCGGACTGTTGGATGAAGACAAGCAGATCCGCGACCTGTCGGGCCACGTCGCGGACATCGCCGGGCAGGCCTTGGGCCCGGAAAGCCTGGCGCGACTCGCCGCCCTCGACCCCCGCAGCCTGCCGCTCGTGGAGGGGCAGCCGCGCATCGGGGCCTGTGTCGGCCAGGTCGGCAAATTCATCTGCATTGGCCTGAACTACGCCGACCATGCCGCCGAGTCGAACATGGACGTGCCGAAAGAGCCGATTATCTTCAACAAATGGACCAGTGCCATTTGCGGGCCGACCGACGACGTCCAGATTCCCCGTGGCTCGCTCAAGACCGATTGCGAAGTCGAGCTGGGCGTGGTCATTGGCAAGGGCGGGCGCTACATCGACGAAGCCAAAGCCATGGAGCATGTCGCCGGTTATTGCGTCATCAATGACGTGTCCGAGCGCGAGTGGCAACTGGAGCGCGGCGGCACCTGGGACAAGGGCAAGGGCTTCGACACCTTCCGCCCTCTAGGACCCTGGCTGGTGACCCGGGACGAAATCGCCGACCCCCATACGCTGGATCTGTGGCTGGAAGTCGACGGGCATCGCTATCAAAACGGCAATACCCGGACGCTGATCTTCAGCGTGCCGCAACTGATCGCCTACCTGAGCCGCTGCATGAGCCTGCAACCGGGGGATGTGATTTCCACCGGCACACCACCGGGTGTTGGGCTGGGCATCAAGCCCAACCCGATATTCCTGCGCCCGGGCCAGACCATGCGCTTGGGTATTGAGGGCTTGGGCGAACAGTGTCAGGTGACTGTGCAGGCGGACTGAGGGCTAGGCTCGCTGCCGTCTTCGCGAGCTGGCTCGCTCCCACAGAAGGACTTCCGATGCACGCAGATATTGTGCCTGCTGAAGATCCACTGTGGGAGATTCTATGGTTGAGGGGAAGCCCTCAAGCCGCTTTTGGTTGGTATTCGCTTTGCCCTTTCAGCAGAGCG
>NZ_JABAEE010000065.1:0-34830 GCF_023701885.1 Pseudomonas sp. CG7
GTAGAGGGCCGCGCGTCCTGCGCCGACGTAAGCCTGCAAATGCCCCATGGCATGCCGGGCGACCTCATGGTTGAGACCGTCGAGCACCACCAGGATGACGTTGTGCTTCATGGGTACCGGGACTCCGGGCAGATACCAGAAAACTCGGATCCTCCAGGAACCTGATGTGAGAACCAGCTTCTGTGGGAGCGAGCTTGCTCGCGATGAGGGCGACACGGTTCAACTGCGGGACCGTGTCATCGTTCATCGCGAGCAAGCTCGCTCCCACGGGGCTTGCTCTCACAGTTGGATTTCCAGTGGATCTCCGAGCGGGAGCGACCGCCTTATTGCATGTTGATGATCACTTCTTCCTGCCACTTCTGCGGCAGTGCCTTGGAAGTCTTCTCCCACGCATCCGCGTCCTTGATCGGGGTCACGCCTTTGTACTGCTCGTTCGGCAGCAGTTTGGCCTGGACCTCTTCCGGCAGTTTCAGGTGCTCGGCGCGGATTGGACGGGCATTGCCCTTGGCCAGGTTGATCTGGCCGGCGTCGCTGAAGATGTACTCACGGGCCAACTTGGCGGCGTTCGGGTGCTTGGCGTATTTGTTGATGATGGTGGTGTAGCCGGAGATCACCGCGCCGTCGGACGGAATCAGTACGACGTAGTCATCGGGGTTGGCCATCTTGGCCTTGTAGCTCAGGCCGTTGAAATCCCAAACCACGCCGACTTCGACTTCACCTTTCTCCATCGTGGCGATAGTCGGGTTGGCCATGGACAGGCGTCCTTGCTTGGCGATATCGGCAAACATCAACAGCGCCGGCTGGACGTTCTTCTCGTCGCCGCCGTTGGCCAGGGCCGCGGCCAGCACGCCGTTGGCGGCCTGGGCGGCGGTGCTCACGTCACCGATGGAGACTTTGTACTTGCCTGTCTTCAGGTCGGCCCATTTGGTCGGCACTTCGGAACCGTGCAGCAGCTTCTTGTTGACGATGAAGGCGATGGTGCCGGTGTAGGCCAATGCCCAGTTGCCGTCCTTGTCCTTGGCCCAGGCCGGTACTTGTTCCCAGGTGCTTGGCTTGTAGGGCTGGACCACGCCCTGCTTGACCGCGATCGGGCCGAAGGCCGCACCGACGTCGCCGATGTCGGCGCTGGCGTTGTCTTTTTCGGCGGCGAACTTGGCGATTTCCTGGGCCGAGCTCATGTCGGTGTCGATGTGTTTCAAGCCGTAGAGCTTGGCCAAGTCCTCCCAGGTGCCTTTCCAGTTTGCCCAGTCATCGGGCATGCCGACGCTGTTGACGGCGCCTTCCGCTTTCGCAGCGGCTTCCAACGTTTTCAGATCGGTGTCAGCGGCCATGGCGGCGGTGCACATGGCAATGGTCGAGCCTAACAGTGATGCCAGGAAAAGCTGTTTCATCCGAAGCTCCTATGGGCGTTTTCAACGCTGCGATTGCGGTTGTGTTGGTCTAGGTCAGCAATACCTGAGCCAATGTAGGCGAGCGCTGTGACATTTTGATGTCGGTGCCGCAGGCGGCGGGAAATGCCCGGCTCGTGGGGGTGGGCTGCGAAGTAAGCGTAGACCATGGTTAAACGGCTGATCTGCAAGGACTTGGCCGTTAATTTGCACGCTGGCAAAACGACCGTTCGGCGGCTCTGTCATCTACCAGTCATGTGCAGTGCCTAGGCTTGCTGGACTCAGAAGCGGATCGATGAGCCGTCGATCCTGCCCCGAAACAGTGCTGGTCTAGTCCAGATAGGTAACGTTGATGCGCATCGATGCAACCAAAGCGGTGACAGCCATTGGACAGGTGCTGCAAGAGCAACTCG
Source organism: Pseudomonas sp. CG7 (assembly GCF_023701885.1). Classification (NCBI taxonomy): domain Bacteria; kingdom Pseudomonadati; phylum Pseudomonadota; class Gammaproteobacteria; order Pseudomonadales; family Pseudomonadaceae; genus Pseudomonas; species Pseudomonas sp. CG7. The sequence goes on from NZ_JABAEE010000065.1 coordinate 1,802, forward strand.
ACCACGGGTTGCTGGCGCCCGGCAGCAAGTTGCCGGCCGAGCGCAAGCTCAGTGAATTGTTCGGGACCACGCGGATCACCGTGCGCGAAGCGTTGTTGCAGCTCGAAGCCCAGGGGCAGATCTATCGGGAGGAGCGCCGGGGCTGGTTCGTCTCGCCGCCGCGCCTGGCCTACAACCTGATGCAGCGCAGCCATTTCCACGCCATGGTCGCGGCCCAGGGGCGGGTGCCTTCTACCCAAGTGATTTCTGCACGCCTGCAACCGGCTTCGGCGGCCGTGTGTGCGTGGTTGCAGTTGCCGGCGCTGTCCAGCGTGATCCAGATCTGCCGTGTGCGGCGTATCGATGAGCGGCTGGTGCTGTACGTCGAGCACTACCTGAACCCGCAGTATTTCCCGGACATCCTCGGGTTCGACCTTAACCAATCCATCACCGAGCTGTACGCCCGCCATTACGACCTGCACTACGGCCGGGTGAAGTTCGAAATCGTGCCCACCTCGTTACAGCCGGAAGCGGCAGCGGCGTTGAGGGTCTCGGTGGGCAGCCCCGGGCTGCGCAGCGCACGGGTCAACTATGACCAGCACCAGCGGCTGATCGACTGTGACCTGGAGTTCTGGCGCCACGATGCGATCCATGTCGGGGTGGATGTGCCGGAGCAACCTGTGCCGGAATAATCGCCGGTGGCCGGCGCCAGGCTCAGAGAGATTCGTTGAGCTTGCTCAGGATCTTGATCACCACCGTGGCGAGGATCAACAACATGCCGATCCACATGGCGAAGACGCCGACGTTCTTGTCACGGAAGGTGAAACCGATGGCCAGCAGGATCATGCCGGCGATGATGGGCACCAGCATGGCGTTGAGCGCAGACATCGAGGTCATGACGACGGCCTTGTCGAGGGGGATAAGGACAGTCTAGTTGGGGTTTGGTTGGGGTGGGCTGATGTGTGTCACAGCCTCCCCAAATCTTGAGGTGGACATCATTGTGGCGAGGGAGCTTGCTCCAGCTCCAGTGCGCAGCACTGGCCGATCTGCATTCAGTTACAGATTAGGGGCGGCTGCGCCACCCAGCGGGAGCAAGCTCCCTCGCCACAGGGGGCAGCTACAACTATGGCAACTCGCGAGACGCGTAGAACGCGCTCAGCACCTTCACCAGATGCGCCAGGTCATGGCTGCCGCACAGTTCGCGGATCGAATGCATGGCGAAGGTCGGCAGGCCGATGTCCACGGTGCGCACGCCCAGCTGACTGGCGGTGATCGGGCCGATGGTCGAGCCGCAGCCCATGTCGCTGCGCACCACGAAGCTCTGCACCGGCACTTCTTCGGCCATGCACAAATGGCGGAAGAACCCGGCGGTTTCGCTGTTGGTGGCGTAGCGCTGGTTGCTGTTGACCTTGATCACCGGACCGGCGTTGAGCTTGGGGCCGTGGTTGGCGTCGTGCTTGTCGGCATAGTTGGGGTGCACGCCGTGGGCGTTGTCCGCCGAAACCAGCAGGGATTTCTGAATGGTCCGTACGAATTCTTCACCTTCGGGCAGCAGGCGACGCAGGGTCTGTTCCAGCATCGGACCGTCGGCGCCACAGGCCGAGCATGAGCCGACCTCTTCGTGATCGTTGCACACCAGCACGCAGGTTTCTTCAGTGTCGGCGTTCAGCAAGGCTTGCAGGCCGGCGTAGCATGACAGCAGGTTGTCCAGGCGCGCGCCGGCAATGAAATCACCATGCAGGCCAATGACCGCGGCGCTTTGGGTGTCGTAGAAGCTCAACTCGTAATCGAGCACCACGTCGGCGTTCAGGCCGTGTTCCCGGGCCAGTTGATCGGTGAGCACGGCACGGAAGTCGACGCGCTCGTCACCGGCGAACTGCGCGAGGATCGGCGGCAGCTCGTTCTGCGGGTTGATGGCCCAGCCTTGGTTGGCTTCGCGATTGAGGTGGATGGCCAGGGTGGGAATCGTGGCGCTCGGCGCCTGGAAATCGATCAGTTGGCTCTCGACCTTGCCAGCGCGGCGGAAAGGCACGCGCCCGGCCAGGGACAGGTCACGGTCGAACCATGGCGCCAGCAGCGCGCCGCCATAGACTTCCACCCCCAGTTGCCAGAACCCGTGGCGTTGCAGCTCCGGCTGCGGCTTGACCCGCAGGCAGGGGCTGTCGGTGTGGGCGCCGACCAGGCGGATGCCGTCGTGCAGCGGGGAGTGGCGGCCGAGCTTGAAGGCAATGATCGAAGAGTCGTTGCGCGTGACGTAATAACGACCGTTGGCCTCGGTGGCCCAAGTCTCGCGTTCGTCAAGACGCTGGTAACCGGCCGCCTCCAGGCGCTTGGCCAGGCTGGCGGTGGCATGAAACGGGGTAGGGGAGGCCTTGAGGAAGTCGATCAGGCCTTGGTTCAACTCTGCGCGCATAAATCACTCCAGACAGCGATGGGCGGGAGTTTACCGTATTGCTGGTCGATGGGGAGGGGAGAGGGGTATGTATAGGGGGAACTTGGGTTGTCGAACCCGTGGCGAGGGAGCTTGCTCCCGCTGGGCTGCGTAGCAGCCCCAACAGCGGCGACCCCATCAAGCAGGTTTGCCGAGGTATCAGCCTTTAGGGCCGCTTCGCGCCCCAGCGGGAGCAAGCTCCCTCGCCACAGGGTCGGTGGTGTTTCTTAAAACGGCGCAGGGCACTCGAAGCGCAGGCGCTCGCCGCTTTGCGGGTGGGTGAAGCTCAACATGCTCGCGTGCAGGCACAGGCGCGGCCAGGCGGCGAGGGCCTGGGGGTGGGCGTAGAGCCCGTCGCCCAGCAGCGGGTGACCGATGGAGAGCATGTGCACGCGCAGTTGGTGCGAGCGTCCGGTGATGGGTGTCAGCTCGACCCGGCACCAGTCGCCGCAACGTTCCAGCACGCGCCAGAAGGTCAGGGCGTGTTTGCCCTGTTCATGGTCCACCACATGTCGGGGTTTGGTCGGCGGGTCGTAGCGCAGGGGCAGGTCGATGCTGCCGCTGTCCAGCTCCGGTTGGCCCCAGCACAGCGCGGTGTAGGCTTTTTCGGTTTCGCGGTCATGAAATTGCCGGGACAGTTCGCGATGGGTGTCCGGGTCACGGGCCAGCAGGATAATGCCAGAGGTTTCCCAGTCCAGTCGGTGTACGATTCGCGCTTCCGGATAGCCGTTTTCCTGCAGGCGGGTGATCAGGCAGTCCTTGTTGTCGTCGGCCCGGCCGGGCACGGAAAGCAACAGGGTCGGCTTGTCGACCACCAGGACAGCGGCGTCCTGATGAATGATGCGGATGTTGGACAGGGGCATTAAAAACAGTCTCGCTACAAACGCCAACGGCGGCTCGGGCCCGGCCCTTGTGGGAGCGGGCTTGCTCGCGAAAGCGGTGTCTCAGACACATTGATATCGAATGCGTCACCGTCTTCGCGAGCAAGCCCGCTCCCACAAAAAAGGCTGTGGGGACCCGAGCCGCCGTGGCTCCCGCCGGTGCGCTCAGCGATCCGGCAGGGTGATATTGAGTTCCAGGATCGAGCAGCTGCCCTGGCTTTCCAGCGCCACATGCACGTCATCGCTACCGATGTTGACGTATTTGCGGATCACTTCCACCAGTTCCTTCTGCAAGGCTGGCAGGTAGTCAGGGGTACTGCGTTGGCCGCGTTCGTGCGCCACGATGATCTGTAGACGCTCTTTCGCGACCGAGGCGGTACTGGGCTTTTTGTTGGCACGAAAGAAGTCAAAAAGGTTCATTACCTACCTCCAAACAGGCGCTCGAAGAAACCTTTCTTCGTTACATCGAGGAAACGATGCTCCACGGTTTTGCCCAGCAGGCGATCGACGGCATCGCTGTATGCCTGGCCGGCATCGCTCTGGTCGTCGAGGATCACTGGCACGCCGGAGTTGGAAGCCTTGAGGACCGCTTGGGATTCCGGAATGACACCCAGCAGGGTGACGGCGAGGATTTCCTTGACGTCTTCGACGCCCAGCATTTCGCCATCGCTGACTCGTTGCGGGTTGTAGCGGGTCAGCAGCAAGTGCTCCTTGATCGGCTCTTCGCCCTTCTCGGCGCGCCGGGACTTGCTCGCCAGCAGGCCCAGCATGCGGTCGGAGTCGCGGACCGACGACACTTCCGGGTTGGTCACGACAATCGCTTCGTCGGCGAAGTACATGGCCAGGTGGGCACCTTTCTCGATACCGGCCGGGGAGTCGCAGACCACGAACTCAAAGTCTTCCTTGAGCTGCATCAGCACTTTTTCCACGCCTTCCTGGGTCAGCGCGTCTTTGTCGCGGGTCTGGCTGGCGGCCAGCACGTAGAGGTTTTCAAGGCGCTTGTCCTTGATCAGGGCCTGCTGCAGGTTCGCTTCGCCGTTGACCACGTTGACGAAGTCGTAGACCACGCGACGCTCGCAACCCATGATCAGGTCGAGGTTACGCAGGCCGACGTCGAAGTCGACGATGACTGTCTTGTGGCCGCGCAGAGCGAGGCCGGTACCGATAGCGGCGCTGGTGGTGGTCTTACCCACACCACCCTTGCCGGATGTAACCACGAGAATCTTGGCCAAGGTGTTTCACCCCTAAGGAAAAAGGACTTTGTCAGCCCCTGAAAAACATCTCTGGAAAACCGCTGCAATTGGACAGGCTTGGCTGGAATCGGCTGTCGGGCGGGGTCTACCTCCGGTAAACACTGCCTGATCCTTTTTCCTACGTCGTTTAAGCCGTTTTCGCTCGTTTTAGAGATGCTTGGAAAATGCGGCAGTATCCGTTAAAGCCGAATGATGTTCAACACGTCGCCTGACAGGCTGATCTGGACGCCGGCCCCCCACAACGGGTCGCGGCGCAAATCTTCGGAGACCTTGTACTGCCCGGCGATGGAAACCAGCTCGGCGCTCAATTGCTGGCAGAAGATCCTGGCCTTGGTATCACCCTTGACGCCGGCCAGTGCTCGACCGCGCATCGGGCCGTATACATGGATGTTGCCATCGGCCAGAAGTTCCGCCCCCGGGCTGACCGAGGAGACGATGACCAGATCGCCACCCTGGGCATAAATCTGTTGCCCGCCGCGCACGGGCGAGGTGATCACGCGCGTCGGCTTGACGCTGGGCTCCAATGGTTTTTCCGGAATTTTCTTCGCTTCGACCGGATTCAGTTCCAGCACGCGTTCCCGGGCGCCGGACGGCGGCAGCACCGGAATGTCCACGGCGATGGCGGCGGCGATGTCTTCGATGCGGCTGGCGCGGATCGCCAGGGTGCGCAGGCCGTGCTGGCGGCAGACGCGCATCAGGCCCGGCAGGTCCACTGAGCCGTCGCCGGCCGGCAGCTTGTCCAGGGCCAGCACCAGGGGGGCATTGCTGAAGAAATTCGGGGCCTGGGCGACTTTCGCCGCCAGTTGCCGGTCAAGGCTCTCCAGGTCGTTGCGGGCCAGTTCCAGCACCGTAATGGCGAGCATGCTGCCCTTCAGCTGGAACACGGGATCTTGGTCTAGCGGTTCGGTTTGGCTCATGGTCGGCGTACAACGGCTTGTCACTAAAAGTGCCGAGACTTATAACGAGATCGTCCGCCAGCCGCAACCCGGGTCGAACAATGTAGAATGCGCGGCCCATGTCTTAATGGAAGCTGTAATGGATCGCCCGCGTTTTCGAGCTGCATTTTTTCATCCGCGTTTCTGGCTGCTGTGGTGCGGCCTGGGGCTGTTGTGGCTGATCGTTCAACTGCCTTATCCGTTATTGCTGCGGGTCGGTCGCGCATTGGGCGCGCTGATGTATCGGATGGCCGGCGACCGACGGCGCATCGCCCGTCGCAACCTGGAGCTGTGCTTCCCGGAAAAATCCGCCGCCGAGCGCAAGCGTCTGCTCAAGGACAACTTCGCCTCCACCGGCATCGCCTTTTTCGAGATGGCCATGAGTTGGTGGTGGTCGCGTTCGCGTTTGGCGAAACTGGCCCATGTCGAAGGGCTGGAGCACCTCAAGCAGGCCCAGCGCGAGGGCAAGGGCGTGATTTTGATGGCGTTGCATTTCACCACGCTGGAAATCGGCGCGGCCTTGCTTGGCCAGCAGCACACCATCGATGGCATGTACCGCGAGCACAAGAACCCGCTGTTCGACTACATCCAGCGTCGGGGCCGCGAGCGGCACAACCTCGATTCCCTGGCGGTGGAGCGTGACGACGTGCGTGGCATGCTCAAGCTGCTGCGGGCCGGACGGGCGATCTGGTATGCGCCGGACCAGGACTACGGCGCCAAGCAAAGCGTGTTCGTGCCGCTGTTCGGCGTCCAGGCCGCGACGGTCACCGCCACCAGCAAGTTCGCCCGCCTGGGCAAGGCGCTGGTGGTGCCTTTCACCCAGGAGCGGCTGGCCGATGGCAGCGGTTATCGCCTGGTGATCCAGGCGCCGCTGACGGATTTTCCGGGCGAGACCGAGGAAGCCGATTGCATCCGCATCAACCAGTGGGTAGAGCGGTCGGTGAGCGATTGTCCCGAGCAGTACCTTTGGGCCCACCGGCGCTTCAAGAGCCGTCCGCCAGGCGAGCCCAAGCTGTACGACAAACGCGGCTGAGTTTTTTTGATATCACCTTGAGCACGGAGCATTGCGATGACCCCAGCTGAACCGGTTACAGGTTTGATTCTTTCCGGCGGCGGGGCTCGAGCGGCGTATCAGGTAGGTGTACTGGCGGCCATCGCCGAATTGCTGCCGGATGGGGCGGATAACCCGTTTCCGGTGATCGTCGGCACCTCGGCCGGGGCGATCAACGCGGTCAGCCTGGCGAGCGGGGCGATGGACTTCAAGACGGCCATCGAGCGGCTGACCGCGTTCTGGCAAGCGGTGCGCAGCCATCAAGTCATGCGCAGCGACTGGCGAGGCGTGTTGGCCCAGTCGATGCGTTTCTTCATCCACAGCCTGCTGGGCCTGGGGGCCAAGTTGCCAGTGGCGCTGATCGACAGTTCGCCGTTGCGCGAACTGCTCCAGGCCCAATTCCACGCCTCGGGCATCGAGCAGTCCATCGCCGAGCAGCAGCTGCGGGCGGTGGCGGTGACGGCGTTCGGTTATGAATCCGGCCAGGCCGTTACGTTTTACCAAGGGCGGGGGACCATCGATGCCTGGTTGCGCCATCGGCGTATCGGTGTGCCGACGCAGTTGTCGGTGGAGCATTTGCTGGCCAGTTCGGCGATTCCATTGTTGTTCGCGCCGGTCAGGATCGGCCCGCAATATTTCGGCGACGGCGCGGTGCGGCAATCGGCGCCCATCAGCCCAGCCCTGCACCTGGGGGCCAATCGTGTGCTGGTGATCGGTGTCAGCGGCAATCCTCGGGGCGCCGGCGGGCAAGATCCGCGCGAGCGCAGCTACACCGGCCTGCAACCGACCCTGGCGCAGATCGGCGGTCATATGCTCAACAGCACGTTCATCGACAGCCTGGAAAGTGATATCGAGTTGCTTGAGCGCCTGAACGGCTTCAGCCACTTGCTGCCCGATGACGTCCCGGCCCACGCCCTCGGCGCCGCACCGGTGGACGTGCTGGTGATCTCACCCAGCCAACCGATCGACGAAATCGCCGCCCGCCATCGCCAGGAATTGCCCCGTGCGTTGCGCGTCTTCTTGCGCGGGCCGGGCGCGACCAAGACCAGCGGCGCAGGGGTGCGGAGCTACCTGTTGTTCGAGGCGGGGTATTGCAGCGAGCTGATCGAGCTGGGGCGCCAGGATGCGTTGGCGCAGCGTGAGGCGTTGAGTCGGTTTCTGGGGTTGGCTTAGGAGTGATGTCAGTAGGTTCACCCCAATCGCGAGCAGGCTCGCTCCCACAGGGGATTTGCGCTGGATGCTGAAACTCACCCCACACACAAACTCCTGTGGGAGCGAGCCTGCTCGCGAAGGCGACGGAACATTCAACATTGATGTTGGCTGATAGTCCGCATTCGCGAGCAAGCCCGCTCCCACAAAAGCTGTGCGGTGGTTTCTAAATCCAATGAATCAGATCAGAAATGGTACTTCAGCAAAAAGCTGGTCGTGCTCTGGTTGGTCTTGAACCCGTCGCTGTCTTCGATCGCGTACTTGTTCTTCCAGTAGTCGTATTCCACCCCGACGTATAGCTGCTTGGCGCCGAGCTTCAAGGCCTTGCCCAAGTCATATTTGACCTGCGGGACGATGTGCAGGTTGGCGTGGTAGGTGCCCTTGGAATTGGTGTCGTTGTCCACCACCCAGTCGATGAACCCGTCGAACAGGATATCGGATGAACCCACCGGCAGGGTATAGGCCCAGACCGGGGTGATCTGCCAGACGTTGTCGCCGGCGCGTGGGCCTTCGGTCTGGCGGTTGTAGAAGTTCAGCTGGAAGTAGTCGAAGCCGGGAACGGCCAGGTCGCAGCCGGGGCCGCTCAGGTACGACTCGTTGTCGCCGTCCCCGAACTCATAGGTCATGGCCAGCAGCACGTCCTTGATCGGCCCCAGTGCCAGCTTCTGGTCGAAGATCTTGCCGAACGACAGGCGCGGGCTGAATTCACCGTAGTAGGTGTTCGGGCCGGACTGGCTGTCGTCCTGGCCGTTGTAGAAGATCCGATCGAGGAAGAAGAAGTTGTCCCCGTATTTCCAGGCATCGGCGTGTTCGAAGGTCACGGTCTGCTGGATACGCGGGTTGATCTGGAAATCCTTGCCATACAGGTAGCTCAGGCTGTTGTTCTGCCACTGGAACAGGTCGTCGGCCATCGCCTGGCCTGCGGCCAGCAAGGATCCTGCGAGTATCAGGCTGGTGCACGTACGTTTCATTCGGTTTGCTCCCAAAGGTAAGTGGTACCGCTTTTTTTCGAGTCAGCGCTCTGGTGTGGCGCCTTTTTTCCATGGATGAAAAACATCCGTTCGGTCAGCTTTTTGAGCGTGGCGAATGCTGATAGCAAGAGCTGAGCCAAGGCAGGTGGGAAACCCGCAGAAGACTCATCCAGCTGTTTGGAACAGTCGAAAAGAGGATGCTTATTCTATTCACCGGTGCCGGGCTAAGTTGGCGGACCAGTCAGGATCTGAGGGGGTTTTTGTGTCGGCCGGTTTCGAGCGGCCGCGCAGGATACGGGCTTGTCTTGAAGGGCTCAAGTGCCCTGTAACGGCGCGTGTGCGGCGAATTTGGGGCGTGATGGCAGGGCTTGGTCATCAGGTGCTTTCCTCTTGTTTTTATTGTTGAGGCGCAGGCAGTCGCTGACGGGCGACCGGTCATTGCCGGTCGGCCTGTCAGCGGTGGGACATTTATTGAAAGCAGTGGCTCAGTTGGTGCGCGCGCCCTGATTGATCCAGGCGCCGATCAGGTCGCGTTCCTGCTGGGTCATCTGGGTGAGGTTGCCCAACGGCATGATCTGGGTGGTCACGGCCTGGGCCTGGATGCGCGCGGCTTCTTGCTGAATCTGCTGCGGCGTATCGAACATCACCCCGCCCGGCGCGGCGCTGAACAACGGGCTGGTGGGCTTGGCCGAGTGGCAGACCGAGCAGCGTTCCTGGATCACGCTGTGGACCTTCTCGAACGAAGGGCCCTGGGGGCTGGCGGCCTGGGCCGGTTTTTCCGCTGGCGCTGCCGGGGCAGTTGCGGGCTTGGCGTCACCGCCCACGGCGGTTTCCGGCAGGGGCTGGTACTCGATGGCGGCCGGCGCCTTTGCTACTTCCGGTGCGCTGGAGATGGGTTTGGGCCCGGTGACATAGGCCAGGCAAATCATCGCCAGGGCGCCGACCGGCAGCGTCCAGGCAAACCGGTTGCTGTCATGGCGCGTGTTGAAGTAATGCCGCACCAACACCGCCGCCACGGCGATCCCGGCCAGGATCAGCCAGTTGTATTGGCTGCCGTAGGTGCTCGGGAAGTGGTTGCTGATCATGATGAACAGCACCGGCAGGGTGAAGTAATTGTTGTGACGCGAACGCAGCAAGCCCTTGGCCGGCAGCGCCGGGTCGGGGGTACGGTTCTCGGCGATGGCCGCGACCAGGGCCCGTTGTGCCGGCATGATGATGCGAAACACGTTGCCCACCATGATCGTGCCGATGACCGCCCCGACATGCAGGTAGGCCCCGCGACCGCTGAACACCTTGCTGAAGCCGTAGGCCGCAGCGATCAGCAGCACGAACAGGATCAGGCCGAGCAGTGCAGGGCGCTTGCCCAGGGCCGAGTCGCAGAGAAAGGAATAGACGAACCAGCCGACCAGCAACGAACCGATGCCCAGGGCCACGCCTTCAGCACCGCTCAGGCTGCTGCCGGGGGCCAGCAGGTAGACGGTCGGGTTCCAATAGAACACCACGCACAGCAGGGCGATGCCCGACATCCAGGTGAAGTAGGCTTCCCATTTGAACCAGTGCAGGTTGTCCGGCATGGACGGTGGCGCGAGTTTGTATTTTTCCAGGTGGTAGATGCCACCTCCGTGGATGGCCCACAGGTCGCCGGCCAGGCCGCTCTTGGGGTTGACGCGATTGAGGTTGTTTTCCAGCCAGACGAAGTAGAACGACGCGCCGATCCAGGCCACGCCAGTGATCATGTGAACCCAGCGAATGCTCAGGTTCAGCCATTCCAGCATATGTGCTTCCACAGTCTTTACCTCTCGCCCGTCACGCTTGTTTTCGCGTGATCGGACCTTCTCTTATTGGTGGGGGGCGAGGATCAAGTACTCATCCTCTTTGAAAAAATGCTCATCGCAGTTATTGCCTGTGCCACTGCGATCAACCACCAGGAAGTCATCCCGCTTTTCGATCGTCAGCACCGGGTGGTGCCAGACGCCGCGATGGTAATTAATGCCCTGCCTGCCGTTGGTGCCGAAGGCGCGGACCAAGCCTGATACAGGTGCATCGCCAAGTGGCGCGACCACGATCAGAAAGGGGTTGCCGAGCAGCGGAATGAAGGCCTGGCTGCCCAGCGGATGGCGCTCCAGCATGCGTACGGTCAGCGGCATGTCCAGCGCGTCGGCGCGGAAGATGCTGATGATCGCCTTGTCATCCGGCGTGGCGGTTTCCACCGTCGCCAGGCGATGGAAGCGCATGGTCGAACCGTTGTTGATCATGAAGTGATCGCTGCCGTCGGTTTCGATCACGTCACCGAACGGGGCGAAGGCTTCTTTGGTCAACGGTTCGATCTTGAGAGTGCGCATGCTGGTCTTCTTATCCAAAAATTCTGTGTTGTGGTTCAGCTTTTGTGGCGAGGGAGCTTGCTCCCGCTGGGTTGCGAAGCGATCCCGCTTTTCAAAAAAATGGGACTGCTGCGCAGTCCAGCGGGAGCAAGCTCCCTCGCCACAGGTGCGTCGTTTACTTCGATACCTTGCCCAGCACCCGCAGGCGACTCCCGCCCCCGTCCGGGAACACGTTCAGGCGGATGTGGGTGATCGGTCCCAGGGCCTTGATCTGCTCGGCGAAGGTGTGTTCGGCGTGCATTTCCAGCTTCTGGCTCGGCAACAGTTCGCGCCAGAACAACGACTGGGTTTCGATCTGGCTGTCGGTGCCGCCCTTGACGAACGCGCCCTGGATCGAGCAGCTGTCGTGGTAGTTTCCCTTGAAGTGCAGGGTGTCGACGACGACCTGTTCAACGATGCCGGCATGGCCCAGGGCGACGATCACCCAGTCATTGCCCGGGGTACGACGACGGGCGGTTTCCCAGCCATCGCCCATGTTCACGCCCCGGCCCGGGTTGAGGATGTTGCTCATGCGCCCGAAGTGTTCGTCGGAGCAGGCCAGGGCGCGGCCACCGTTGAGGGCGGCAGCCAGGTCGATCTGTTCGTTGTCGCCGACGGCCGACCAGTCGCGGTACGGAATGCCGTAGACCCGCAGGCGAGCCACGCCGCCGTCTGGATAGATGTTGAAGCGCAGGTGGCTGAAGGCCTGGTCATTGCTGATTTCGTGGTAGTGGTGGCTGTTGCCTTGCAATTCGACGGCCGACAGTACTTCAGTCCACTGGGTGTTTTCGTCCGGTTCGCCTTCGCTCAGGAAGCAGGCTTCCAAGGAGGCCGACGGTGGGTAGTTGCCGGTGAAGAATGAGGTGTCGATGTCCACGCCCTTGATCGAGCCCGCCACGCCCAGGCGGATCACCGCGCTGTCGTAGCCTTCGAAGCGCTTGCGCCGCGATTCCCAGCCGTCCATCCACTTGCCATTGTCATCGAACACGCCCTCCTTCCACACGGCCGGGGTCGGCTGGAACAGGCGGTTAGCGTCGGCGAACCAATCATCGGTAACCGAGATGATCTTGGTGCCCAGGCGGGCGTCGGCCAGGTTGACGAACTTCTCGAAAGGTACGGCGTAAGCTTTCATTCTTCTTGTCTGCCTTTAAATAGGTTGGCTGGGGATGCTTGCAGGGCCTCAAGTCGCAGGGCTGCTCGCTAAAGGGTCAGTAATCGGAACAACGCGATTTTGTTGATCTCTGCCAGCGCGCATTTGAATTCGGCGTCGGCCGAGTGATGGATGCGTGTTTCGAATGCCGCAAGGATCTGGTGCCGGTTGCTGCCTTTTACCGCCATGATGAAGGGAAACTTGAACTTGGCCTTGTAGGCGTCGTTCAGCTCGGTGAAGCGCTGGAACTCTTCGGCCGTGCATTGGTGAATACCGGCGCCCGCCTGTTCATTCGTGCTGGCTTCGGTCAGTTGGCCCTGGACGGCGGCTTTGCCGGCCAGGTCCGGGTGAGCGTTGATCAGCGCCAGTTGGCTGGCGTGATCGGCACTCAACAGGATGTCGCTCATGCGCTGGTGCAGGGTTTCGATCTCGTCGATCGAGGGATCCTGGCCCAGGTCAAAGGCTTTTTCGGCGACCCATGGCGAATGTTCGTAAATGTCAGCGAAGGCTTTGACGAACGCTTCGCGGCTCAAGGTGGAAGGCTTGAGGGTTTGGAAGGCGGTCATTTGGACGCTCCCTGATACGGATGGGTTTGCTGCCAGTGGCGAGCAATGTCGACACGACGGCTGAACCAGACGTGATCATGGCCTTTGACGTATTCGAGAAAGCGCTGGAGGGAGGCCAGTCGCGCAGGGCGGCCGATCAGCCGGCAATGCAGGCCGATGGAAAGCATCTTCGGCGCCTCGGCCCCTTCGGCGTACAACACGTCGAAAGCATCCTTGAGGTATTGGAAGAAATCATCGCCCTTGTTGAAACCCTGTACCTGGGTGAAGCGCATGTCGTTGGTGTCGAGGGTGTAGGGGCTCACCAGGTGCGGCTTGCCGGTGGGGTTGTTCGGCTCCCAGTAGGGCAGGTCGTCGTCGTAGGTGTCGCTGTCATAGAGGAAACCGCCTTCTTCCATCACCAGGCGGCGGGTGTTCGGGCCGGTGCGGCCGGTGTACCAGCCCAGCGGACGTTCGCCGGCGATTTCGGTGAGGATGCGGATCGCTTCGAGCATGTGCTCGCGTTCCTGGGCCTCATCCATGTACTGGTAGTCGATCCAGCGATAGCCGTGGCTGCAGATCTCGTGGCCGGCGGCGACCATGGCGCGAATCACGTCTGGATGGCGCTGGGCAGCCATGGCCACGGCGAAAACGGTCAGCGGGATATCGAATTCCTTGAACAGCTTGAGGACACGCCAGACGCCGGCACGGCTGCCATACTCGTACAGCGATTCCATGCTCATGTTGCGTTCGCCCTGCAGCGGTTGCGCCGCGACCATCTCCGAAAGGAACGCTTCGGATTCCTTGTCGCCATGGAGGACGTTGCGCTCGCCGCCTTCTTCGTAATTGAGCACGAAGGACAGGGCGATGCGGGCATTGCCCGGCCAATGGGGGTGGGGAGGGTTACTGCCGTAACCGATCAGGTCGCGTGGGTAGTCAGCGCTCACTGCAGTTTTCCTTCTTGTTCGAACCATGTAGGTGGCGCCCCGGTGATGAGTTTCAGGCTGGCGTCACGACGATGGAGTGATTGTATACAACTTTATGTGCGATTTGTAAGCCTGATTTTTGCATTTTTCACAAGGCCCTCTCCCGGTGTCTACACTGCAAGAAACCTGCCCAGTTGGTCAATGAATCGTCGGGAGGGTCTTGTATTCATTGGTTTGTCTTAAACCTGGGGTTGACGTGCCGTCGCGCAGTCGAAGGGCTAAAATATCTGTTTTTATTGTGTACAATTTTCTTTTAAAGTGTCTTAATTCGCTCATCGCCGTGGCGTTTCGTGCTCCGAAACGGTGCGGCCTGTCTTTCAACTGAATCAGGAGGCGTCGGGCCGGACTGCACTGCAGCGAGGCGCGCACAAGCAATGGGACGTTTGACTACGCACGTTTTGGATGCCGCACATGGCTGCCCGGGCAGCTCGATCAAGATCGAACTGTACCGCGTGGAAGATTCGCAACTACAGTGGGTCGCCAGCGCACTGACCAACAGCGACGGCCGTTGCGATGCGCCCCTGTTGCAAGGGGATGACTACCGTTCGGGCGTTTATCAATTGCAATTCCACGCCGGTGATTACTACCGCGCCCGTGGCGTGCAAATGCCCGACCCAGCGTTCCTGGATGTGGTGGTGCTGCGCTTCGGTATTTCGGCCGAGCAAGAGCACTACCACGTGCCCTTGTTGATTTCGCCCTACGCCTATTCAACGTATCGAGGCAGTTGATCCCCCAAGCAACTGCCTTGTCCTGGAAGCGACTGCGCATAAGCTTCTTTGGTTTTTAGCCCGCTCACACTGCGGGCTTTTTTTCGTCCATGAAAAATAGGGTGCCTGGGAAGGTGCCTTCGCGAGCAAGCCCCACACTGGATTTTTGTCGTCACAAAAACCTGTGGGAGCAAGCTTGCTCGCGATGCTTTTGCTTTCTCAGCGACTCAACAAGGAGGCCGCCCCCGCGCCACCAAACAACCCGGCACTGACCCGGTTGAACCAGCCCTGGCCTTTACCCGTACGCAGATACCGCGCCGCGCCGTGGGCCCCGAGGCCATAAGCCAGCTTGCACAGCAGGTCGAGTACGGTCCAAGTGGCGATCATGATCAGCAGTTGCGGCAGGAATGGCTGTTCGGCGCGCAGGAATTGCGGCAGGAACGCAGCGAAGAACAGGATGTCTTTCGGGTTGCTTGCTCCCAGCACGAACGCGCGGCCGAAGAGCGTGCGAAAGCGCGGGGCGGCGACAGCCTGGGGCACTTCGGCGCCTTGGGCCGGTTGGCGCGATTGCTGCCAGCTCTGCCAGGCCAGGTAAACCAGGTACAGGGCGCCGACGATCTTCAGGGCGCTGAACAACTGCTCCGAGGCCATCAACAATGCACCGAGCCCCAGCGCCGAAGCACTCAGCAGGCAGATCGACGCGATCACGCCCCCCAGGAATGCCGGATAGGAGCGGCGCAGGCCGTAGTTCAGGCTATTGCCGATCATCAACAACGACAACGGGCCGGGGATGAGGATCACCACCAATGCGGCGCCACTGAACAACAGCCAGGTTTCCAGATTCATTACTTTGCTCCTGATGTACAAAAGCCTCACCCAGGGGGTGAGGCGGGTGAATACGGTTGCGCTTACAAGAAGATGAACTTGGCGATGAAGATCGCGCAAAGCACCCACAGGCTGACGGAAATTTCCTTGTGTTTACCGGTACCGGCCTTGAGCACCACATAGGTGATGAAACCCAGGGCGATGCCGTCGGCGACCGAGAACGTCAGGGGCATCATGATGGCCGTGACGATGGCCGGAATGCTGTCGGTTGCTTCGTCCCATTCGATGTGGGCCATGCCGCCCATCATCAGCATGGCGACGTAGATCAAGGCCCCGGCCGTGGCGTAGGCCGGAATCATCCCGGCCAGCGGTGCGAAGAACATGGCGGCAATAAATAGCACACCGACGGTCACGGCGGTAAGCCCCGTGCGGCCACCGGCGGCCACACCGGCGGCGCTTTCCACGTAGCTGGTCACTGGCGGTACACCGACCATGGCGCCGAATACGCTTGAAGCGCTGTCGGCCTTCAAGGCGCGGGACAGGTTCTCGATCTTGCCATCGGCTTTCACCAGGCCGGCGCGCTGGGCAACGCCCATCAGGGTGCCGGCGGTGTCGAACATGTGCACGAAAAGGAAGGCCAGCACCACGCTGATCATGCTGATGTTGAACACGCCGGCCACATCCATCGCCATCCAGGTCGGAGCCAGGCTCGGCGGTGTCGACATGACGCCGTTGTACTGCACTAACCCCAGGCCCCAACCGGCCAGGGTCACGGCGATGATGCTGATCAGGATCGCGCCGAACACACGGTGATAACTGAGCACGGCGATCATCAGGAAGCACACTGCGGCCAGCAACGGACCGGGTTCGCGCAACGAGCCGAGCTTGATCAAGGTGGCAGGGCTGTCCACGACGATCCCGGCGGTTTTCAGGCCGATCAGCCCGAGGAACAACCCGACCCCTGCGCCCATGGCGAAGCGCAGGCTCACCGGAATGCTGTTGAGCAGCCACTCGCGCACCCGCGACAAGGTCAGGAACATGAACAGCACACCGGAGATGAACACCGCGCCCAATGCGGTCTCCCAGTTGTAGCCCATGGTGCCGACCACGGTGTAGGTGAAGAAGGCGTTCAGGCCCATGCCCGGTGCCAGGCCCACCGGCCAGTTGGCGTAAAGGCCCATCAACAGGCAACCCAGGGCGGCGGCGATGCAGGTGGCGACGAAGGCGGCGCCGTGATCGATGCCGGCGTCGGCCATGATGTTGGGGTTGACGAAAATGATGTAGGCCATGGTGATGAAGGTTGTCAGGCCAGCAATCAGCTCGGTCTTCACCGTGGTGCCATGCAAGCTGAGTTTGAAGAGGCGTTCCAGCCAGCCACTGCGTAGTGGCGGCGAGAGGTCCAGCGTCCGGGCTTCGGGTGTGCGGCTTTCCACAGCGAGTACTCCTCAAGAGTATTATTGTTATTTCCAGCACCGCAAACGCCCTGGGGGGTGGTCGCGATGCGCTGAGGCAGGTAAGGCTGGCGAGGGTATGTTGACCTGTTGGTCAGGAACTCGCACGAAGCGAATTATGCTTTTGTATACAAATAATGCAAATAATGTTTTCTGTGTTGTCGACGATATGTTTGGCGATAGGGGTATATCGACCTTTAGGACGCTATCGCGAGCAAGCTCGCTCCCACAGGTTCATGGGTGAACACAGACCTCGCATTCACCACAGTCCCACTGTGGAGCGAGCTTGCTCGCGATGGCGTCGGATCAGACGCCTTCATTCACTGGATTTCGCCAGTGCCAGATTCACCGCCAGCCACCCATCCACCGCCGCTTCCCCGGCTTCGGCAAACACCCGCTCCAGCAATTTCACCTGTTCACGCCGTAACGCCTGCTCAAAGCGCTCACCCTCGGCGGTCAGTTCCAGCAGCCGTTTGCGTTTGTCGGTCTCGGACGCAACGCTGTTCACCAAGTGCATTTCCATCAACTGCCGCAACGGCATGTTCAACGCCTGCTTGCTCACCCCAAGCAGGGCCAGCAATTCCTTCACGCTCAATGACGGATAGCGGGCGATGAAAAAGACGATGCGCTGGTGGACCCGGCTCAACCCACGACGCTCGAGCATTTCATCGGCCTTGGCGGTGAACGCCTGGTAACCGAAGAAAAACGCTTCCATGGCCATTTGTTGGGAGGCAGGGTTTTTAAGGTCAAGCATATTGACGTATCCACAGAGGTCGGCGTAATTTCGGTCAACCAGTTTGACTCATTATTCCAGCGACCGGCTACAGGTGACCCATGGCTTTTTCCGAACGTGTCTCGCGCCTCAAAAGTTCTTTGATTCGAGAAATCCTCGCGGCGGCGCAGCGTCCTGAGGTGATGTCGTTCGCCGGCGGCCTGCCGGCCGAAGCCATGCTGCCGAAAGTGGAATGGGCGGCCATGCCATTGTCCATGGGCCAGTACGGCATGAGCGAAGGCGAACCGGCCCTGCGCGAAGCCCTGGCAGCCCAGGCGCGGGCGTTGGGCGTGGCCTGTGAGGCGAGCCAGGTATTGGTGGTCAGCGGCTCCCAGCAAACCCTCGATTTGGCGGCCAAGCTGCACATCGACGTGGGCACCGAAGTGATGCTCGAAGCGCCGCCCTATTTGGCGGCGTTGCAGATTTTCCAGCTGTTCGGCGCCGACTGCATCACCGTTCCCCTGGAGGCCGACGGCCCTGACTTGCAACAATTGCGGGCCCGGCTGGAGCAGCATCGCCCAGCGTTTATCTACCTGATCCCGACCTTCCAGAACCCTTCGGCGGTGCGCTACAGCGAGGCCAAGCGCGATGCGGTGGCGGCACTGCTGGACGAGTTTGGCGTCACCCTGATCGAGGACGAGCCCTACCGCGAGCTGACCTTCGATGGCGGCAGTGCCACGCCGATTGTCAGTCGCTTGAAGAGGGCCAGTTGGATCTACACCGGCACCGTGTCGAAAACCCTGTTGCCGGGGCTAAGGGTGGGCTACCTGATCGCCAGTCCGGATCTGTTCCCGCAACTGCTGCGGCTCAAGCAATCGGCGGACCTGCACACCAATCGCATCGGCCAGTGGCAGGCGCTGCAATGGATCGGCACCGAGCAGTACCGCAGCCATTTGAGTGAGTTGAGGGATTGCTATCGGGACCGTCGCGATCGGTTCCAGGCGGCGTTGCAAACGCATTTCGCTGATATCGCGGACTGGAACGTGCCCCAGGGCGGGTTGTTTTTCTGGCTGACCCTCAGGCAACCGCTGGACACCCGCACTTTGCTCGCCGCCGCCCTGGCGGCCGACGTGGCATTCATGCCGGGGGAGCCGTTCTTTCCTGAGCCGGACCAGCATCCGGGGCACTTGCGCTTGAACTTCAGTCACATCGACCCGGCGCGGTTGGATGAAGGACTCAAGCGGTTGGCGGGGGTGGTGCGGGAGGCGTTGGCTGCAAAAGCAGCCTGATTTACGCGGTGGCTGGGCTGGCCTCATCGCGAGCAAGCTCGGCTCCCACAGGGGACTTGGTGAACACTGGATTTGTATTCACCACTGTTCTCTGTGGGAGCCGAGCTTGCTCGCGATGAGGCCAGTCGCCACACCATAAAACTATCAGGCCGCAGAAAACCGCTTATCCAAATAATCAATGATCACCTTGGACTCATACATCCAGGTGGTCTCGCCATTCTCTTCAATGCGCAGGCACGGCACTTTGATCCTGCCCCCTTGCTCCAGCAGCGTCTGGCGATCCTGCTCGTTGTTTTTCGCATCGCGCAGGGCCACCGGCACGATGAGGCGACGCAGGGTACGGCGAGTCTTCACGCAGAACGGGCAGGCATGGAATTGATACAGCGTCAGGCTGCGAGCGGCCTGGTCGACCTGCGCCTGGGCCTCGGCCGGGCGCTGTTTCTTGCCAGGGCGGGTAATGAAGTCGATGAAAATGATGAGCTGGCCCAAGCCAACTCGAAGCGCTTTGACGATCACGGTATTCAGCCTCGCGGCAGGGAAGAAGAGGGCGCGCAGCTTACCTGATTTTTCACGGGCGAAAAAAACCGGCGATCAATGCCGGTTTTCTTCTTGCGACGCGTTACTTGATGAGGCTGAGGAATTCGCTGCGAGTGGCAGCGTTTTCCCGTAACTCGCCGAGCATCACCGAAGTGATCATCGAGGAGTTCTGCTTTTCCACACCGCGCATCATCATGCACATGTGCTTGGCCTCGATCACCACCGCCACGCCCAGGGCGCCGGTCACTTGCTGGACCGCGTCGGCGATCTGGCGGCTGAGGTTTTCCTGGATCTGCAGGCGACGGGCGTACATGTCGACGATACGCGCGACCTTTGACAGCCCCAGTACCTTGCCGCTCGGGATATAGGCCACGTGGGCCTTGCCGATGAAAGGCAACAAGTGATGCTCGCACAACGAGTACAACTCGATGTCCTTGACCAGCACCATCTCGCTGTTATCGGAGCTGAACAAGGCACCGTTGGTGACTTCTTCCAGGGTCTGTTCATAACCGCGGCAGAGGTACTGCATGGCCTTGGCAGCGCGCTTGGGCGTGTCGAGCAGGCCCTCGCGGGAAACGTCCTCGCCCAGTTGGCCGAGAATCGCGGTGTAGTTCTGTTCCAGTGTCACAGAGGCTGATTCCATAAGGGTTTCAGGAGGGTACTTGTTCTGTCTGTACCCATTTTGTACCAATCGAGCGTTTCGATTCTGCCCAGGCCATCCAGTCGATCCGGGAGATCCAGTGGGCATAGGTCGACAGCAATTGACGCTTTGACCGAGCTGAGAGGCAGTGATTGCAGGGTTTCATGCCCGCCGTGCTGCACATGGTAGCCTAAGTGTGACGGCAGTTGTATGGCCGGCGGGCGCGAACCTCCAATCCGATCAGTGTTGTCCTGAGGTCTCGGTTGACCGTACCGGCCTGCTTGGGTTGAAGAGACAAATCTGCTTCAGGACTGGTAGCATTACGCTATCTCTTGCCCTCTCTCTCAGGAACGGAATCCATGTCTAAAAGAATCTGTGCGCTGGCCCTGTCCATGGTAGCCACTCTCTCGGGAACGCAGGATGCAGTTGCAGCTGACTACCTGTTCAAGAACTTCGCTTATGACTCCCCTATCGCCAACTACACCGAGGCTGCCGGTTACTATGATTGTTCGACGCAAGTGGGTGCTACCGTAAAATGCACCGAATTGGTCTTTATTGAACAGAAGTTCACGGCGTCGTTGGTTTTCAAGAATGACAAGCTTTCAATGGTTTCGTTACTTTCGCCCGTTGATCATGAACTGTTCCAGCGCGCGATGGGCGCCTTGGAGAAGAACTTCGATATGGTCGCGGTTAGCGACGGCAAATCTATTCTGGATTTACTCGTCCTTGCGGGCAAATCCAAAAGCATCGAGGAAGTAACTGCCGAGTTTTCAAGTTTTGAAAATACGGCCTTGAATGCGGGTAATATTACTTACACGTTCGTTGAAAATGGAATGTCGATTAAAGGCGCTAGAAATTTTCGTGGCTTAGTAGAGCTGGCACCTGACAATATGAGGAGCGTGGATTTAAGCATCAACGGCATAGGTAACGATGCTTATTTGATTATAAAGTTTACTTTCTCAAAGCTTGACCAAATCAAGCTGGCGCATCAGGCCAATAAGCCGGCCGAGTCGTTTTAACAACAAAACATCATTCATCAAGCCCCGCCATTGCGGGGCTTTTTTTATCTCGGTACTTCCATGCATGCGCTGGCGGGTAGGACAACAGGTCTATTCGTCGCGGCCTTCCATCATGGTGCGCTTGAGCATCACGTAGACCGCCCCGGCGCCGCCGTGTTTTGCCTGGCAGGAGGTGAAGCCCAGCACTTGCGGGTGCTGGCGCAGCCAGGTGTTGACGTGGCTCTTGATCATCGGCCGCTTGCCGTCCAGGCGCACGGCTTTGCCATGGGTGACGCGCACGCAGCGGATCTCGAACTTGGTGGCTTCGGCCAGGAACGCCCAAAGGGTTTCCCGGGCCTTTTCGACGGTCATGCCGTGCAGGTCGAGGCTGCCTTCGAAGGGGATCTGGCCGACCTTCAGCTTGCGCATCTGGCTTTCCTGGACACCGTCGCGGGCCCACATCAACTCGTCTTCCGGCCCGACGTCGATCACGAACTGATCGGACAAGCCGTCCACGGTGGTGGCGTCGGTGCGCACGGTGGCGGCCTGGCGCAGCTTGGCGATCTGCGCGCGATCGGCCTTGGGCTTGCCGGTCTCGGCACGGTCGTGTTTGATCGGTTTTACGCCCTGGATCGCACTTTTGAACAAGGAAAAGTCGTCGTCTTGCATGTCAGCCTCCGCGAAGCCGGCCAGTTTACCCAACTCTGGCGGGATCAGGCGCGACAAAACGTCGAGTGGCGGATCAGTCGTGCTGTTTCATCAGGTGCGGAGCCATGGCCAGCTCCAGGGATTGGCGGGCGCGACGGCGGCAGCGGCGCCAGAGCCAGACGCCCAGCAACAGTACGAAAAGACCGACTGCCAGGATGATCGCCGAACCCATTGGGGTGGCATTCAACTCGCCCAGTGCGGGAGGGCGGCCCAGCAGGCTGGCGGCACCGGCCATGGCCAGCAGTACACCGAGTGTTGCCAGCAGCGCGGCGAGCGCCGCGCCGAAACGAAACCGCCAGTTGCTCGGGCCCTTGGGCCGCAAGCGACGTGCGTCAAAACCATCGGATAACTTCATTCCGACCTTCCTCAATGGGTATCGGCCCTTCGACCGGAAGATATTCGGGTTGTTCCTGAAGGTAGGGCAATTGCAGCAAATGAGAGGCTTTTGCGGATGAGCGGCGGGAGTGGCCGCTCATCAAGGCGCATCAGATGAAGTCGCGGGTCAGGGCCAGGGTGGCGAAGTTGTCGGCCATGATCGCCATTTCGGTCTGCTGCACGTGCTCGGCGCTGAGAACGCCGCCCTTGTATGGCAGGTCGCGCGTGGCGCAGGCGTCTTCCACCAGGGTACAGCGGAAGCCCAGGTTCTTGGCGGCGCGCACGGTGGTGCTGACACTGGAATGGCTCATGAACCCACACACGATCAGGTCCAGGGGGCCGAAGTCTTCCAGGCGTTTTTTCAGCTCGGTGCCGTGGAAGGCGCTGGGCAGCAGCTTTTCGACCACGGTTTCGTCGCCCTGGGGTTCGAGGCCGGGGATGAACTCCCCGCGTTCACCTTGTGGATCGAACAGCCCGCCATGGGTGCCCAGGTGGCGCACATGCACGATCGGGCGACCGGCTGCGCGGGCCGCGCCGAGCAGTTGCTTGATGTTCGCGACGGCTGCATCCATACCGCTCAGGGCCAGGGGCCCGGCGAGGTATTCTTTCTGGGCATCGATGATGATCAAGGTCGCTTGACTCAGGTTGGCCGCTGCATAACCACGGCCGCTGAGTTGAAACATCGTTTTTGGAACGGACATTCTGGGGCTCCTTCGAGTGGGGCTTTTGCGACATTCTCCTCTGGCTGAGCGGTTCTGTGAATCGCTTCCATCGCAAGGGCCGCCGTTGCTGGCCTACAGCCTTGTCAAGATGCTCGTCTCGTTCAATAGGCGGTGCAAAAAAACGATAAATCCTACGGTTGGTCCGGCGCTTTTCGTTCGTCATCGAGGCGCGTTTGGGTGGCGCCGCGTTTGACTGGTAGACTCGCCCGTCGAATTTTCTGGAGTTTGCCGCCGTGATCACTTCCCGTCTCCGTACCCTGCGCGACCATATCCGTTGGGCCGTCAGCCGATTCCATGGAGAGGATCTGTTTTTCGGCCATGGCACCGACAACGCGTGGGACGAAGCCAGGCAACTGGTGTTGGGCGCATTGCATCTGCCGTGGGAAATTGCCGACAGCTACCTGGACTGCCGTCTTGAAGACGAAGAACTGGTCCATGTGCAGCGCCTGCTGCGCCGACGCATTGCCGAGCGCATTCCGACGGCCTACCTGTTGGGTGAAGCCTGGGTTTGCGGGATGTCGTTCATTGTTGATGAGCGCGTGCTCATTCCGCGCTCGCCCATCGGTGAGCTGATCGAAAAGCGTTTCGAGCCTTGGTTGGGCCAGGCGCCGGCACGGATTCTCGATCTGTGCACCGGTTCCGGCTGCATCGGCATCGCCTGTGCCTATGAATTCCCGGAAGCCGAAGTGGTGCTGGCCGACCTGTCGTTCGAAGCGCTGGAAGTGGCCAACCAGAACATCGAGCGCCACGGTGTCGATGAGCGCGTATTCACCGTCCAGGGTGATGGCTTCGAAGGTTTGCCGGGGCAACGTTTCGACCTGATCGTGTCGAACCCACCCTACGTCGATGCGGAAGATTTCGCCGATATGCCCCAGGAATACCAGCACGAGCCGGAATTGGGCCTGGCCTGTGGCGATGACGGCCTGGACCTGGTTCGGCGGATGCTGGCCGAGGCGGCCGATCATCTGACCGAGAAGGGGCTGTTGATTGTCGAGGTGGGCAACAGCCAGGTGCACGTCGAGGCGTTGTACCCGGAAGTCGATTTCGCCTGGCTCGACTTCGAGCGCGGCGGGCATGGCGTGTTCATGCTCAGCGCCGAGCAGTGCCGCGAGCACCAGGCGTTGTTTGCTTCGCGGGTTTGATCACTGTGACCGCTTTTGTGGCGAGGGAGCTTGCTCCCGCTGGGCCCTGTAGGAGCTGGCGAAGCCTGCGATCTTTTGATCTTTCGCTTGAGATTCAAGTGGCTGGGGAAAGATCGCAGCCTCGTTGCACTCGACAGCTCCTACAGACGCAGCCGAGCGGGAGCAAGCTCCCTCGCCACGGGATTGTCTGTATTGCGCCGCAACCCCACTGTGGGAGCGAGCTTGCTCGCGATGGCGTCGGGTCAGTGGCATTGAATTGACTGACCCACCGCTATCGCGAGCAAGCTCGCTCCCACAGGGGGGACATGCACGGTTGGGGTCAGTGCCGCGTCGCAATCCAGATCAGCAACCCCGCCTGAAACATGGCGAAGGCCACCAGGCAGGTGATGGTGAAGCGCAAACCGGTGTCTTCGCGCTTGAACTTGGTGACCTTCTCTTCCTGCTGCTTGAGTTTGACTTCCTGTTCCGCCAGGTTCTGCTCGGCTTGTTGCAGCATCTGCGCGGCTTCGAGGATGGTCACGAACTGCAGCTTCTCGGTGTTCCAGTCGCCGACCAAATCGCCAACCTGGGCTGACTTGATACTACCCTTGAGGTGCTGGGCGTCGGCGTAGGCCACCTCGAAACCCTGGGCCTTGAGGAAGCGATCACGGCGCAGGCGCGTGTCTTCGTTCAGGGCGTCCTTGTTATCCAGGTCGGTGCCGTCTACCTGATAGGCCGACCAGCGCTTCTTGGCCCAGGTAATACCCTGGGCCGCGAGGAAACGGCCGATGCCACGGTTCAACGGCTCGACTTGGAGGTTGTCCGGGGAAAAAGTCAGGCGTTTCTCGACGTGATCGGCCCAGACGTCCAGATGATTCTGTTCCTTGCGCACCCGCTGGTTCGGCAGTTGGAGGGTCATGCGCAGCAGGCTGCGTTCCTTGCTGTGGCGCTCGACATAGCTGAACTCGACAAACCGCAACGGCCGCACGCCGGTGGCGCGGTCGGTCTTGAGCGGCGCCAGCCGGAGCATCTTGTGATGCTCGGTCTGTACGTCGGCCCACGGCAGCTCAGCCACGGACGAGGCGGGGGCTTCGGCAGCGGTGTCGGGGGAAGCTTGAGTTTCAGTCATAACGGCAAAATCCTGTCCAGGCCGGCGGGTCGGTAGCCATTGCGCTATCCGCCACCGGGTTATCGGCCTTTTTTGCCAGTACTGAAGCTAAATCGACTAAAACCGCCTAACGCGCGGCTAACGCGTCAATAAAACGCAGACCCCGCGTGCCGAGCGCGGCCGCCAGGGGCAGGTTGGGGTCTTTGTAGGAAGCCAGTTGTTGTTTGACGGCGTTGGGCACGATGCGCATCACGTGGTTCATGCCCTGGATCAGCGCCAACTCGGCGTCGGGCTTGGCGGCTTTCAACTGCCGGGCATCATCGATGCTGACCTGGATGTCGTTGCTGCCCTGGAGGATCAAGGCCGGCATCTTCAACGCGGCGAAAGCCCGAGCCGGGTCCTGGCGGAACAACGAGCTCAGGTAGGGTTGTACGCTGGGGCGGAAAATCACCTGCAGTTGCGTCGGCACGTTGTCGTCGAGTCGCCCGGCCTTGAGGCTGTCGAGCAGCTCATTGCTGCGCAACATCAGCGGCGGTGGCAGGCGGTTGCTCAATTGTTGGCGCAGTACCTGGTCGATTGGCCGGGCACTGCCGGACAGGGAAATGACCGCCGCCGCGTTGGCCTGGGGCGCGGCGAGGCTGGCGATCAACGCGCCTTCGCTGTGGCCCAGCAGGATCAACGGGCCCAGGCGTGGGTCGGCGGCGAGTTTGCGGCTCCAGGCCACGGTATCGGCGACATAGGTCTCGACGCTCAGGTTGCGCTCGTCCGGTGTCGCTGCGAGGCTGGCGGCCACGCCGCGTTTGTCATAGCGCACGCTGGCAATGTTGTGCCTGGCCAAGACCCAGGCCAGGCGCTTGAGGCTGTCGTTGCGCCCGCCCTCGGGGTTGTTACCGTCGCGGTCTGTAGGACCGGACCCGGAAATGATCAGGACAACCGGCACGGGCGTGTCGGACTTGGGCAGCAACAATGAGCCGAATAGTTCGCCATTGCCGGTGTCGAGGCTGATCGGGCGTTGCAGCACCGTGGCCTGGGCCAGGCAGGAAAACAGGCCGGTGAACAAGGTAAGGCTTAGGGCTAGCAGCTTTAACATCATCACGCCATTAGTTGCGAAGGTGCCGGTTGGACTGGTGGGCGCCGATAAGGTTCGAGGATGAACTACGCGGGGAGCCTGCGTATACTGGCGCCCACTACGAATCCAAGGTTGAGTCTCTCAGCGTTTTTCACGGAGCACCCTGCATGTCCGGCAATACCTACGGCAAGCTGTTCACTGTCACCACCGCGGGCGAAAGCCATGGCCCGGCGTTGGTCGCCATTGTCGACGGCTGCCCGCCGGGCCTGGAGATTTCCCTGGACGACCTGCAACGTGACCTGGACCGCCGCAAGCCCGGCACCAGCCGCCATACCACCCAGCGGCAGGAAGCCGATGAAGTCGAAATCCTGTCCGGCGTGTTCGAAGGACGCACCACCGGCTGTGCCATCGGCCTGCTGATCCGCAACACCGACCAGAAGTCCAAGGACTACTCGGCCATCAAGGACCTGTTCCGCCCGGCCCACGCCGACTACACCTACCACCACAAATACGGTGAACGCGACTACCGTGGCGGCGGTCGCAGCTCGGCCCGGGAAACCGCCATGCGCGTGGCGGCCGGGGCGATTGCCAAGAAGTACCTGGCCAGCCAGGGCATCGTCATCCGTGGCTACATGAGCCAGTTGGGCCCCATCGAAATCCCGTTCAAGACCTGGGACTCGGTAGAGCAGAACGCCTTTTTCTGCCCCGATCCAGACAAGGTGCCAGAACTCGAGGCCTACATGGACCAACTGCGCCGGGACCAGGACTCGGTCGGCGCAAAGATCACCGTCGTCGCCGAAGGCGTGATGCCGGGCCTTGGCGAGCCGATCTTCGACCGCCTCGACGCCGAGCTGGCTCATGCGCTGATGAGCATCAACGCGGTGAAAGGCGTGGAAATCGGCGCCGGTTTTGCCTGCGTCGCCCAGCGTGGCACCGAGCACCGTGCCGAACTGACGCCTGAGGGTTTCCTCAGCAATAATGCCGGCGGCATCCTCGGCGGCATTTCCTCGGGCCAGCCGATCGTGGCGCACCTGGCCTTGAAGCCGACGTCCAGTATCACCACGCCGGGGCGCTCCATCGATGTCCATGGCAACCCGGTGGAGGTCATCACCAAGGGCCGTCACGACCCGTGCGTCGGCATTCGTGCTACGCCCATCGCCGAGGCGATGATGGCCATCGTGCTGATGGATCACCTGCTGCGTCATCGCGGCCAGAACGCCGACGTGCGCGTCAGCACCCCGGTGCTGGGGCAGCTTTGATGGTCGGCCTGCCAGCCGCCGTGGCCTGACGACCGTGGCGGCACTGCCGTACTGGCGGCTTTCCAGCTTCTATCTGTTCTATTTCGCGCTGCTCGGTTCGACGGCGCCGTTCCTGGCGCTGTATTTCGATCACCTGGGGTTCAACGCGGCGCGCATCGGCGAGCTGGTGGCCATCCCCATGCTGATGCGTTGCGTGGCGCCGAACATCTGGGGTTGGCTGGGGGATTACACCGGCCGACGCCTGGCAATCGTGCGCTTTGGCGCGATCTGCACGCTGTTGGCCTTCTCGCTGATCTTCATCGACAAAAGCTACGCCTGGCTGGCGATGGTCATGGCGTTACACGCATTTTTCTGGCACGCGGTGTTGCCGCAGTTCGAAGTCATCACCTTGGCCCATCTGAGCGGGCAGGCCTCGCGCTACAGCCAGATCCGCCTGTGGGGCTCCATCGGTTTCATCATCACTGTGGTCGTGCTTGGCCGCTTGTTCGAATGGCTGAGCCTGGACATCTACCCGGTAGCCCTGGTGTTGATCATGGCCGGCATCGTCCTCGCCAGTTGCTGGGTGCCCAATGCCCAGCCATTGCAGGGGCCGCGAGTCGCGGGGGAGGGCTTCCTGCGGCAACTGCGCAACCCTGGCGTACTGGCGTTCTACACTTGCGTGGGCCTGATGCAGGGGAGTCACGGGCCGTATTACACCTTTCTGACGTTGCACCTCGAACGCCTGGGCTACAGTCGCGGTTTGATCGGCCTGCTCTGGGCGGTCGGGGTGGTGGCAGAGGTGTTGGTCTTCCTGCTGATGAGCCGGATCCTGGCGCGCTTTTCCGTGCGCCGGGTACTGCTGGTGAGTTTCCTGCTGGCGGCGTTGCGCTGGTTGCTGCTGGGTTCGCTGGCCGAATTTCTCTGGGTGCTGCTGTTTGCCCAAGTGCTGCACGCGGCGACCTTCGGCAGCTTTCACGCCGCCGCCATCCATTTCGTGCAACGCAGCTTCGGCCCTCGCCAGCAGGGCCAGGGGCAGGCGCTGTATGCGGCGCTGGCCGGCACGGGCGGGGCCTTGGGCGCGTTGTATTCCGGCTACAGTTGGAACGCCCTGGGCGCCACTTGGACCTTCAGCCTCGCCAGCCTCGCGGCCTTTGCGGCAGCCGTTATCATTGCGACACGTATGCAAGAGGACCGGCCATGAGCCTTCGAACCGTTAATTTGCTGGAGCCATTTTCATGAGCAGCCTGTCCGTCTATCACGTTTCGAGCCCTGAGATTCCGAACAAGGTGTTGACCCACTTCGAGGACATTGTCGCGACGTTGGCTGAGCAAGGTGTTCGCTTTGCCCGTTGGGAAGCGGCGGTGAAAATTCAGCCGGGTGCCAGTGAGGAGGAGATCATTGCGGCTTACCAGGTTCAGATCGATGGGGTGATGACTGAGCGGGGGTATGTTGCGGTCGATGTGGTTAGCGTTAGAAGCGATCATCCGGAACCGGCTGGAGGGCTTGATGAATACTGTCATAGCCAGGAAGAGGTACGATTCTTCGTTAGTGGTCGGGGGTTGTTTAGTCTGCACATCGGCGATTATGTCTACGCCGTGTTGTGTGAAAGGAACGACTTGATCACGGTGCCTGCTGGTATGCCGCATTGGTTTGATGGGGGGGAGCGGCCGTATTTCGTTTCGATTCGGTTGTCTGGTGATTTGCAGGGGTTGGTTGCCGAGGTTACTGGGGATGATATTGCTCGGCGGTTTCCTCGTTTGGAGGATTGACCTGTATCTGGTGTGAGATTTTTGTGTATATCCGTTGCTGCGGTAACGGCTGCTTATGGTTCCGCTCTTACAGCGGGTCACTTTTGGAAGAGCGCCAAAAGTAACCAAAAGCGCTTTGCCCCACCACTCGGCACCTCGCCTAGGCTCGGTGTGCCCTCACTCCGGCATTGCTCCGTGGGCCGCCGCGAAGGGCCATCCATGGCCCAGCGCGGCTACCTCGGCATCCATGCCGAGGTGCCCACTGCGCAATGCCTGCGTTCGGCCAGCGTGGTTTAACGGGGCGTTCAGATCAAGATCAAGATCCAAAGCAAGAGCAAGAGCAAGAGTGGGGCAAAGGCCGACATCTATGTGGCTGAGCCACCGCTATCGCGAGCAAGCTCGCTCCCACAATGGATCTGCGGTGAACACAAACTCATGAACACCCAAGATCCCCTGTGGGAGCGAGCTTGCTCGCGAAGAGGCCGGCCCACCAACATCACCGTCAACTGACACACCGCTTTCGCGAGCAAGCTCGCTCCCACAATGGATCTGCGGTGAACACAAGACTCATGAACACCCAAGATCCCCTGTGGGAGCGAGCTTGCTCGCGATGAGGCCGGCACATCCAACATCACTGCAAACGGGCCCACCGCCTTCGCGAGCAAGCCCGCTCCCACAGGAGGAACGCGGTCCCCATCAGTCATAAGTGGCCGTTACCGCAGAAACGGATATACACACCGATCAATTGCCCTCAAAAGAAGGCGCAAAAAAACGACGCTTCCCATCTCTGAAAAGCGCCGTTTCCAAGTAAACAGCAAATCAAATTGACCAGCAGACTCAAGCGCTATGGTAAGTCGGCAGCGCAAACCGATGCTGGCTCTGCAACAGCGTGATCTGTGGCAACTCGCTGGCCTGTTCAGCCAGGTCGCGACGGATTGCGCTGATCGCCCAGGACAACTGGTCCCCCGCATGCAATTGAGCATAGGAAATCGTGCGCTTGAACAGCTTGCCGTCGCTATTGCGCAAGGTCAGCAGAATGCCGCCATCCGGGCGGGGCTGAGTGGTCACGTCGTAGTTGGAAAACAGGGACGCAAACTTTTCTTGAATCATGTTCATAGTTGACTGCTCCATGGTGTGGCAAACCGTGGAGGGGTGGTTGCACTGTCTGTGCCAGCATCTAAGTTTTCAATAAATACTTTAAAAACAATAGGTTATGTTTTGTGTTGACTTTTGCTTTCGTGCATCTTGCATGAATGGCCACCGTGCATCCTGCATTTTGCGTGGTCCGGCAATGATTTTTGGAACCAAATCGTTTTCCGGCGCTCACGCTTCGCCTGTCTCGGGCAGCGGATACAAAACATTGCAAAAACCGCGTGTACAGCCTCGCAAGTGCGAGCGTACTTTCGAGCCAAAATCACCGCCAGCCCGATAACAAGAACCGAGACCCACGAGGTCGAACGGGGAAATCACCATGAGTCGTACACCCAACGACACCATTACCTGGGGCATGATGCTGCGCAAGTTGCCTGCCATCGCCAGGGCCGTCCCGCGCATCGTCAAAGGCATGAAGCTGGCCAATGTCCAGGACCCGACCCAGCCTTGTGGCCTGGGCTGGTGTTTCGAACAGGCCACGCAACGCAATCCCCAGGGCCCGGCATTGCTGTGTGGCGACACGGTGTTGAGTTATGCACAGGTCAACGCGCAGGCCAATCGCATCGCCCATTACCTGTTGGCCCAGGGCATCGGCAAGGGCGATTGCGTGGCGATCTTCATCGAGAACCGGCCGCAGCTGTTGATCAGCGTGCTGGCGATGGCCAAGGTTGGCGCGGTCAGTGCCATGCTCAACACCTCGCAAACCGGCGATGCGCTGGTGCACAGCCTGGCCCTGGTCAACCCGGTCGCGGTGGTGGTCGGGGACGAGCGGGTCGCGGCCTTCAACGACGTGCGAGCGCGCACCGCGCTGTCGAGCGGCAGGACCTGGTGGGTAGCGGATCAGGACAGTGGCGATGTTCCGTCCGGCTTCGTCGACCTGATGGCTGATTGTGCGGATTACCCCGGCGATAACCCGGCGTGCAGCCAGCAGGTTTTTTGCAACGATCCATGTTTTTATCTCTACACCTCGGGCACTACCGGGCTGCCCAAGGCCGGAGTCTTTCGCCATGGTCGCTGGATGCGCACGTCCACCAGCTTCGGCCTGATCGCCTTGGACATGCAGCCCGACGATGTCGTCTATTGCACCTTGCCGCTGTACCACGCCACTGGCCTGTGCGTGTGTTGGGGCGCGGCGATCTGTGGCGCATCGGGGTTCGCGATTCGCCGCAAGTTCAGCGCCAGCCAGTTCTGGAGCGACGTTCGCCGTTACCGGGCGACCACCCTGGGGTATGTCGGCGAGTTGTGCCGCTACCTGATCGACCAGCCTGTCGCTGCCGATGACCGCCACCACAGTGTGAGGAAAATGATCGG
Source organism: Pseudomonas sp. CG7 (assembly GCF_023701885.1). Lineage (NCBI taxonomy): Bacteria > Pseudomonadati > Pseudomonadota > Gammaproteobacteria > Pseudomonadales > Pseudomonadaceae > Pseudomonas > Pseudomonas sp. CG7. The sequence continues at coordinate 33,261 of NZ_JABAEE010000065.1, forward strand.
CAACGGCCTGCGCCCCGGGGCCTGGTCGACCTTCAAGACGCGTTTCGGCGTTGACCACATCTGCGAGCTGTATGCGGCCAGCGACGGCAATATCGGGTTCACCAATATCCTGAATTTCGACAACACCGTCGGATTCTCGCTGATGGGCTGGGAGCTGGTGCAGTACGACCACGCCAGCGGCGTGCCGTTGCGCAACCTGCAAGGGCGCATGCAAAAAGTCCCCAGGCGCCAACCGGGCCTGCTGCTGGCGCGGATCGACGAGAAGGCACCACTGGACGGCTACACGGATCCCGCCAAGACCGAAAAAACCATCTGCCGGGATGTCTTCGTGCCGGGCGACCGTTATTTCAACACCGGGGACCTGCTGCGCAACATCGGCTTCGGGCATGGGCAGTTCGTCGATCGCCTCGGCGACACCTATCGCTGGAAAGGCGAAAACGTCTCCACCACGGAAGTCGAAAACGTCTTGCTGCAACACCCGCAGGTGGCCGAGGCGGTGGCTTACGGTGTGGAGATCAATGGCACCAATGGCCGCGCCGGCATGGCGGCGATCACCCCGTCTGAATCCCTGGCGACCCTGGATTTCAGCGAGCTGCTGCAATTTTTGCACTGCAAGTTGCCCGTATATGCCGTGCCGCTGTTCCTGCGCATCAAGGTGAAAATGGACACTACCGGCACCTTCAAATACCAGAAGACGCGCCTCAAGACCGAAGGGTTCGATCCGTGTGGCACTGGGGATGAGCCGGTCTATGCCTGGCTGCCCGGCTCCGACACCTACGTGCGGGTGGACCGGCAACTGGCGACCCGGATCCAGGGCGGCCAACTGCGTTATTGATTCTGGCTATGACGGGCACAGTGAAAAAAGGGATGACAGCGCCCAGGTCCCTCGGGAAACTAGCCGCTTTGCGAAGACCCGAGTGGAGTTCCCGATGTCCGATACAAGCCGCCAGATGACCCCGGAAGAGGCTGCCGAGTTTGCCGAGCAGGTGTTCAACGTCGCGCGCCAGGGCGACGCCGCCATGATGGCCGCGCTGTTGAGCAAGGGCCTGCCGCCCAATCTGCGCAACCACAAGGGTGACACCCTGTTGATGCTGGCCGCTTACCACGGGCATGTGGAAACGGTGAAAGTGCTGCTGGAGCACAAGGCCGATCCGGAAATCCGCAACGACAACGGCCAGAGCCCGATTGCCGGCGCGGCGTTCAAGGGCGACCTGGCCGTGGTCGCGACGCTGGTGGACGGCGGCGCGCAGGTGGAAGGCGCTACCTTCGATGGCCGTACCGCCTTGATGATGGCGGCGATGTTCAACCGGGTGGAAATCGTCGACTACCTGATCGGCAAAGGCGCCGACCCGAAAGCCAAGGACGCCAACGGCGTCTCGGCCCTCGATGCCGCGCGGACCATGGGCGCGGTGGACACCACGGCGCAGTTGGAAAAATTGTTGGTCCTGTAGGAGCTGCCGAGCGAAGCGAGGCTGCGATATTTTACCAGTAACATGGATATAAAGCAAAAGAACAAGAGATCGAAACCTACATTAGCTCGGCAAGAAAGACGGACCGGTGCTCTTCGGTT
>NZ_JABAEE010000065.1:34840-37387 GCF_023701885.1 Pseudomonas sp. CG7
CTGGACTAATTTGTCGTCCTTTATGCGCTGCAGATGTAAGAGAGTCTTCGAGGTTTACCGTGTTATTGGACTATCAATCAAAAGATCAAGAGATCGCAGCCTCGCTTCGCTCGGCAGCTCCTACGGACCGGTGCGATGCGCTATCCTGCCCGCCCTCAAAACTCCATTCGCCACAGGATTCACCCCCATGAAAGCCGCCCTCATCGAACTCATCGGTAAAATCAGCTCCGGCTGCCTCGGCGAGGCGGACGTCGAGAAAATCGCTGATGAAGCGGCCCAGGCCTACGCGGACCCGACGGCTTTCCTGGCGGCCAATCCCGATATCAATTACGACGACACGTTCCCGATTCCGTTGGGGGAATGGGTGGTGGTGGGCAGCCTGCCGGACACCGTGCTGTTCCAGGCCGACACCTACGTGGACCTGTTCGAGCAGATCGTCGCCTCGTTCGGCCCCGGCGTGGCGTTCAACCTCAAGCCCAAGCAATTGGCGAAGACCGAAGCCCTGACCGCGCTCAACCGCATCCAGATCCAGATGGGTAGCCTGAACAAGGAAAATGGCGGCTACGTGTTGATGAACTTCAGCCAGTTGCTCGACGATGAATTGCAGATGGTGCTGGTGTACGGCAACGACGTGCCACGGGTGCTGGAGCTGTGTGCCGAAGTCGGCATCGCTGCCGCGCCGGCCCTGGAAGCCCTCAAGGTCGCGGTCCACGTCTGAAGCAATAAAACGGAACCCTTGCCGGGGGCCCGCTATCCTAAGGGTGCACACCACCATTTGGGAGCGACACCATGGGTTCCACCTTCAACGGCCTGGTCGGCCTGATTATCCTGGCGCTCGATATCTGGGCGATCATCAATGTCCTCAAGAGTGGCGCGGAAACCGGGATGAAAATCCTCTGGGTGCTGCTGATCCTGCTGCTGCCGGGCCTGGGCCTGATCATCTGGGCGATTGCCGGGCCGCGTGGCAACGTGCGGATTTGAATGCTCCATGAAAAATGCCCGGGCGCCTTGAGCGACCGGGCATTTTTTGTGCCTGGGTAATCAGGCCGTGGCCAGGGAAGCTTTTTGCGAGGCACTCAGGAAGCGCAGCAAGGCCAACAGCGGGAAGGCGCTGCCGACGATGACCACCCACACCCAGCCGCCGTGCTCGTACACCGCGCTGGCAATCGATGAGCCGAAGGCGCCGCCGACGAAGATGCTGGTCATGTACAACGCATTCAACCGGCTGCGGCTCTTGGCATCGAGGGCGTAAATGGTGCGCTGGCCCAGGACCATGTTCATTTGCACACAGAAATCCAGGACCACACCGGTCACCGCCAGGCCGATCACGCTGTAGAGCGGATGGATGAACGCCGGCAGGAAACTCACGCTGGCGAACAGCATCGCCAGCAGCGAGGCATTGCGGGTATGGCCGGCATCGGCCAGGCGGCCGGCGATGGGCGCGGCGATGGCACCGATGGCGCCAACCAGGGCAAACAGGGCGATTTCAGTCTGGGACAGGCCGTGGTTGCGGGACACCTCCAGCGGAACGGCGGTCCAGAACAGGCTGAACGTGGCGAACATGCAGGCTTGGTAGAACGCCCGTTGCCGCAACAGCGGCTGTTGGCGCAGCAGGGTGCCGAGCGAACCCAGCAGTTGGCCATAGGAGGCGCTATGGTCGGGCTGGCGCTTGGGCACGGTCAGCGCCAGGACGATGCTGATCGCGGCCATCAACGCGGCGGCGATGATGAACATGGCGCGCCAGCCGAAGTGGTCGGCCACGACGCTGGAGATGGGCCGCGCCAGCAGGATGCCCAGCAGCAGGCCGCCCATGATCCCACCGACAACCCGTCCCCGGGATTCTTCTGGCGTCAGGTGCGCGGCCAGCGGAATCAGGACTTGCACCGACACCGAACTGAAACCCACCAGCAGCGAGACCAGCAGGAACACGTTCGGCTGGTCAGTGAAGGCCGCCCCCAGCAGGCTGGCAATCGCCACCAGCGTGGTGAGGATCATCAGCCGGCGGTTCTCCAGCAAGTCCCCCAGCGGCACCAGGAAAAACAGGCCCAGGGCATAACCGATCTGGGTCAGCGAAACGATCAGGCTGGCCATGGTGCTGCTCAGGCCGACGTCAGGGGCGATCAGTTCGATGATGGGTTGGGCGTAGTAGATGTTGGCGACAATGGCGCCGCAGCAGAAGGCGAAGAGCAGGACCATGCCACGGGTCAGGGTGCTGCCGGGCGTGGTGGGGGGATGAGCACTCATGGCAATCTCGTCAGTGAACAGGAAAGATGGCGCGAGGCTAAAGCGTTACAGGGCTCTGGAACAGGGCTTGTGGTTGATAGCTGTCATGCCCGCGGTTAATGGTAGGCACAGCCCAGCAGATTAGACACAGCACAGCAGATAAGGGAGTGCTTTTGTGGCGAGGGAGTCCCCGCCGCGTCGCCGACGCTGCGCTGTCGCGCAGCAAACAAGTGCTCGGCTTAAGATTGGGTGCGCGCGGGGAAAGAGGCCGTAGCTATCACTGGTGTGTCCGCACCCGCGAGGGAGAGTGGCCGGCACGGTATC
>NZ_JABAEE010000066.1:0-7699 GCF_023701885.1 Pseudomonas sp. CG7
GCCTTCGGCCGACGCATCAGCAAGACCGTGGACGGCCTGACCACGGAATTTTTCTGGCAGGGCGACCAGCTCGTCGCTGAAAACAGCCCGCGCCACCACCGCAGCTACGTCTATGAACCGGGCACCTTCCGCCCGCTGGCGATGCTCGACGGTGAAGGCCACGACGCGCGCCCGTTCTACTACCACCTCGACCGCCTGGGTACGCCCCAGGAACTGACCAACCCCGCCGGCCAGATCGTCTGGTCGGCGCGCTACACCGGCTACGGCAAAGTCACCGACCTCAGGCCCGGCGACGGCGAACAGCTTGAGCAACCGCTGCGCTTCCAGGGCCAATACTTCGACCCCGAAAGCGGCCTGCACTACAACCGGCACCGCTACTACAATCCTGAAACTGGTCGCTATTTGACGCCCGACCCGAGCAAGTTGGCGGGTGGGCTCAATGGGTACCGGTACACCCTGAACCCGCCGGGAGGGGTGGTTCCGTTGGGGTTGGGGGAGTGTCCGGGGAAGGGTGGGTGTAGGCCGGCGGTTGGGGATCAGGATCCGGCGGGTAAGGTTGGGGTGGATGAGGGTGAGTCGAAGCTCCCTCAAACTAAGCCAAAAGATATCTATACCTATCGAGGGGATTCACGAGAGCCTTGGGATATATTTGAGGCAGGATTCGAGCCGTTAGGATTTAGTACCGATCTATTTTTGCATGCTAAAGATAACCGAAATCCGCCTAGTATTTATGTAAGTACAACCACTTCAAAGGCTGAGGCAATAAAATTTGCGACTGGTTTTGGATATGAGTCAGGATACGTGTACGTGTTAAAAAATGTGCCGGGTATCGATGTGAATAAGAAACTGGGTTTGATGTCGCCGCATCGAAAAGAAGTGGAAATAGCTGTGCCTGGAGGCGTTGATAGGAAAGACATAGTAGGGGCAACGCCAGTGAATGAAGATGGATCCTATGTAGGCTACTCAATACCAAATTTTGGCAGGTGAGGATATGACTTCTAGAGAAGTGAAAGTTGAAATTGATGGCGTCGTTAAGAGTGCGATTTTTGAATGTGATCGAAAAGTTATGGCCATGACTGTGACGATGCCAGATGGATTAGTGAAAAATTACACAGCAGCGGATTTGTATTTGTGCTTGGGAATGGTTAGAAAAGATTTTCCGGATGTAAAGTTTTTATGCAAAGGAGCCAAAATAAATGTGTACCCCTCGCGGATGTCCTCACAAATGGCTGGTGGCGTAGTTGCTTACGAAGTTCGTTGGGGAGAGTCTGCAGGTAAAGATGACGTAGTCAATATTTTTGATTATGAAGATAAGGGCTTAACCAACGATATTACAAAGCAGGCTGACTATCATCAGCACTGGTTGCAGTCTTTGGGCGCTGGTTCGTGATTTGCTCCCACAGGTTAATCAGTGACTGGGTGTTGATCGAAAGCCCTTGGACGTCTGAAAAAACGCTGAACCTGTGGCGAGGGAGCTTGCTCCCGCTGGGCCGTGGTAGGAGCTGCCGAAGGCTGCGATCTTTTGATTTGATCTTTCGCTTGATACTCAACTGGCTTTGGAAAGATCGCAGCCTCGCTTCGCTCGGCAGCTCCTACGGCGCAGCCGAGCGGGAGCAAGCTCCCTCGCCACGATGATTCGTGCAGCCTTTAAGTCAGCGGTCGCCTGTAGGACTGGCGTTCACGCATTCCCGATGCCATCACAATTTCCAGTGTGGGAGCGAGCCTGCTCGCGATAGCGCTGTGTCAGTCGCCATCAATGTGGCTGACCTGACCCCATCGCGAGCAGGCTCGCTCCCACAGGTTTCATCAGTGACCTTACGTGTCGCGACTTCGCCCCCAGCCATTAAAAAAACCACCCCTTTGGCACCGATAACATCGTTTCTCGGCCGCCCGGCTTTTCCCTATATTGGCCCTCAGATCCGGTGGATGGCTCAACGTCCACCCCCCTCAGTGTGAGTAGCCTCGATGAACAATAAACCTGACAGCACAGGGCTTGATAATGCCGGCGCCGGCACCCGGGCGGTTTGGGGTGGGGAGCAAGTCAGGCATCCCTACAACGCCACGCAAACCCCCATCGTGGCCAGTGCCGCGTACGGTTACGACGACATCGACGTCTGGTACGACGTCGCCCTGGGCAAGGCCCCCGGTTTTATCTACAGCCGCATGAGCAACCCGACCGTCGAGACCCTCGAAGCCAAGATCCGCGAGCTGGAAATGGCCGAGTCTGCCGTGGCCTTCAGCAGTGGCATGGCGGCGATCAGCAGCGTGCTCTACACCTTCCTGGCCCATGGCGATCGGGTGGTGTCGACCAAGGACAGTTACGGCGGCACCAACAAAATCTTCGAAGAGTTCCTGCCGCGCACCGGTGTGGCAGTGACCTTGTGCGAGACCTTCGATCACGACGACCTGGAGCGTGAAATCGCCAAGGGCTGCCAGGTGTTGTACCTGGAAACCCCCACCAACCCGACCCTGAAAATCCTCGACATCCCGCGCCTGGTGGCGGCGGCCAAGCGTGTCGGCGCCGTGGTCGTGGCGGACAACACTTTCGCCACGCCGCTGAACCAGAGCCCGCTGGCCTTGGGCGTGGACGTGGTGATTCACAGCGCGACCAAATTCCTCAGCGGCCATGGCGACGTGCTCGGTGGCCTGGTGTGTGGCAGCGAAGCCTTGATGGCCCAAGTGCGGCACTACCGGGAAATCAATGGCGCGAGCCTCGACCCGTTCTCGGCCTACCTGATCATCCGTGGCATGAAGACCCTGGCGCTGCGCATGCGCCAGCAACAACACAGCGCCCGGGCCCTGGCCGAATTCCTCTGCACCGAACCACTGGTGGAAGCCGTGAATTATCCCGGCTTGCCCAGCCACCCGAACCACGCCATCGCCTGTGCACAGATGTCCGGCTTCGGCGCCATCGTCAGTTTTGTCCTGGTCGGCGGCATGGACACGGTCAAGTTGCTGCTGCCACGCCTGCGCTTCGCCCACTGCGCCGGCAACCTGGGGGCGGTGGAAACCATCTACGGACCGGCCCGCACCACCAGCCATGTCGAGAACACCCTGGAAGAACGCCTGGCCCTGGGCATCTCCGAAGGCTTGGTAAGGGTTTCGGTGGGCATCGAAGACACCGACGATCTGCTGGACGATCTGAAACAGGCCTTCGCCTTCGTCAAAAAGACCCTCAATCCGCAACTCAATGAAGTCCACACCGAGACGGCAAGCTGAAGTTTGAAAGTTGATACCCCGCGACAAGGCTGTCAGCGGGGCGTTCATGAATAGGAATAATAATAAAAGCTCAGCGGCGCTTGTCTGAGTCGCGTAGACGTCGATGCGCGCCCTGACATTTCATGAGAACAACCATGTCCATAACAGAACAACAAACGAATACGCGGACCGGCTTCAAGCATGAAATGCAGACGCGCCATATCGTCATGCTGGCCTTGGGCGGCGTGATCGGCACCGGGCTGTTCCTGACCTCCGGCTACACCGTCAACCAGGCCGGCCCGCTGGGGGCGGTGATCGCCTACATCATCGGTGCGCTCATGGTCTACATGGTGATGATGTGCCTCGGTGAACTGGCAGTGCAGATGCCGGTAACCGGTTCCTTCAGCACCTACGCCACGCGCTTCCTCGGCCCCGGCACTGGCTACACCGTGGCCTGGCTGTATTGGCTGACGTGGACGGTGGCCATCGGTTCGGAGTTCACCGCCGCCGGCATCCTCATGACCCGATGGTTTCCCGACACCCCGGTGTGGATCTGGAGCGCGCTGTTTGCCGGCGTGGTGTTCCTCACCAACGTGGTCTCGGTGCGTTTGTTCGCCGAGACCGAGTTCTGGCTGTCGTTGATCAAAGTGCTGACCGTGGTGGTGTTCCTGCTGATCGGTGGTGGTGCGATTCTCGGCCTGTTGAACATCGACCAGGCCCACAGCATCGGGTTAAGTAACTTCACTCGCGAAGGACTTTTTCCTACGGGCTTCATGCCGATTGCGATGACGCTGCTGGCGGTGTCCTTCGCGTTTTCCGGCACTGAACTGATCGGCATCGCCGCCGGCGAAACCAAGGATCCGCAACGCAATGTGCCGCGCGCTATCCGCACCACGGTGCTGCGCCTGGCGGTGTTTTTTGTCGGGACCATTTTTGTCCTCGCGACGTTGTTGCCTCGCGAACAGGCCGGTCTGGTGGAGAGTCCGTTCGTTACGGTGTTCACCTACATCGGCATTCCGTACTCCGCCGACATCATGAACTTCGTGATCATCACCGCCCTGTTGTCGGCGGCCAACTCCGGCTTGTACGCCGCCTCGCGCATGCTCTGGACCCTCAGCGACCAAGGCCACCTGCCCAAGCAATTCTCGGCCCTGACCCGCATGGGCACGCCGCTCAACGCGATCATCGTCAGCATGGCCGGCGGCGCTGCGTCGTTGCTCAGCAGTGTGTTTGCTGCTGACACCATCTACTTGGCGCTGGTGTCGATTTCCGGCCTGGCCGTGGTGGTGGTGTGGATGAGCATCGCCGCGAGCCAGATCGGCTTTCGCCGTCACTACGTCGCCAACGGCGGCGACATCCGCGACCTCAAGTTTCGGGTTCGTGGTTATCCGTGGGTGCCGCTGGGGGCGCTGGTGTGTTGCAGCCTGGCGTGCATCGGCATCGCCTTCGACCCTGAACAGCGAGTGGCGCTGTACTTCGGCTTGCCATTCATCGCCTGGTGTTACTTCGTGTATTACATTACCCGCAAAAGCCGCGAGCGACGCTTGTCGGTTGCCCTCGTGGCACAACCGTCCGACGCGTTCTAACCGCATCGACGGGCGGGCAAACGTGCCCGGTGCGTGGGGGTCAGCGAGGTAAGAGCATGAAGCAAAAAACGTTCCCCCCGTTGAACTGGCTGCGGGCGGTCGAGGTGTCGGCCCGCTGCCTGAACTTCACCCACGCCGCCGACGAATTGTTCTTGACCCAGGGCGCGGTCAGCCAGCAGATCCGCCAGTTGGACAGCCACCTGGGGGTGGCGCTGTTCAAGCGCTTGCCCCGTGGCCTCGGTCTGACGGAAGAGGGCCAGGCGTACCTGCCAGGGGTGCAGGACGCGATCACGCGACTGGCGGTGGGCACCAACGAAATCTTCGGCCAGCACAAGCGTCGGCCGATCAAGGTGCGCGGCAGCCTGGCGTTTTTCGTGCACTGGCTGGCGCCGAAACTGGTGGATTTTCGCCAGGCCCATCCCCACGTCGACATCCGCTACATCAGCAACATCTGGGTCAAGGAACTGGACGGCGAAGACGACATGGAAATCCGCTGGGGCCACGGCCAATGGCCCGGCCTGGTGTCGCAACGGCTGACCTGGGACGCCTTGTTCCCGGTGTGCGCGCCGGCCTTGATGGCGACGCTGAAGGTGCCGGCGGACGTGGCCAAGCATCCGCTGCTGCACGTGTTGGGTTAAGAAGAGGGCTGGGGTTACTGGCTGAAAATGGTCGGTGCCGACTCGGTGGATTCCTCGACGGGCATGCAATTCGACACGCTGGTCTGCTCCTTGCGCATGGCCGAGTTGGGGCAGGGCATTGCCCTGGCGCGGTCGTCGATGGTCAGTGAATTGCTGGAAGACGGACGCCTGGTCGAACCCTTCGCCCAACGCATCGAAGCCAGCGAATCGTTCTACCTGGTGCGCAGTTCCGGGGCCGAGCAACACCCGGACGCGGCGCGATTTTCCACCTGGCTGGTGGAGCAGGCGCATCGTTTCAAATGAGCTGTTTTATCTGAGTTTGCGGAGTTGACCATGCGCTACGTGAGTACCCGAAATTCCGCCGTGCAGGTCGATTTCGAAAAAGTCGTGCTGTCGGCCATTGCCGAAGATGGCGGGTTGTTTGTCCCCGTGGAACTGCCGCTGTTCGAACCCCAGGACATCGCTAATTGGTCGACGTTGTCCTACGACGAACTGGCCTACCGAGTGATGCGCCCGTTCGTGGGCGAGGCGATCCCCGAGGCCGACCTCAAGCGCTTGCTCAAGGAAGCGGGCAGCCAGTTCAGCCATCGCTCCCTGGCGCCGCTGCATCAAGTGGATCGCAACGAATGGGTCCTGGAGTTGTTCCATGGCCCGACCCGTTCCTCGAAGGACTTTGCCGCGCAGCTGCAGGCGCGGCTGGTGCAGTATTTCCTGCGCAAACGCGGGCGTCGCGCCGTGGTGATGGGTGTCACCAACGGCGACACCGGCCTGGCCGCCATCGAGGCGTTCAAGCATTGCGACGAGACCGACGTGGTGGTGATCTATCCCGAGGCCGGCGTACCGCAAGACCAACTTAAGGACCTGCAAGCGACGGCGCACCCGCGGGTGCATCAAGTGGCCGTGGAGGGCAGTTTCGATGACTGCCAGACCCTCGTCACGCAACTGTTCCGCCAGCATGCGGCGATCAGTTTCAACTCCAGCAACTGGGTCAGCGTCATGGCGCAGTTGGTGTTTTATTTTCACGCCGTGCTGCAGTTGGGCGGCGGTCAGCGGCCCATCGGTTTCAGCGTGCCGGCGGCGAGTTTTGCCGAAGTCTATGCCGGCTACATCGCCCAGAAGATGGGCTTGCCGATCACGCAAATGATCGTCGCCACCAACCAGAACGACGCGCTGCATCAGTTCTTTTTGAAGAACCACTACTCGCGGTTACGTGCGAGCAAGACCCTGTCGCCGGCCATGGACTTGTCGATTTTTTCCAACCTGGAACGGTTTCTCTGGGAGCTCTATGGGCATGATGATCAAGCCGTGAGCGCGTTGATGCACACCTTCGAAACTCAAGGCGAAATGAGCATTGGCAACGAGTTCTGGCTGCAGGCGCGGATGATCATCGACTCCTACGCTGTGAGTGATGAGCAGACGTTGAACGAGATCACTTCGTTGTACCGCGACACCGGTTATGTCATCGACCCACACACCGCCACCGGCGTGCTCGCGGCACGCCTGTACCGCCGCAGCCTGGTGGCGCCGATGGTGACCCTGGGCGAGATCTCACCGATTAAATCGGCGGTGTTGCTCGGTGAGTTGGGGATCCCTGTGGCGGCGCAACAACGTCCGATGGCCGAGCAGGGCCCGGCGCAGATCCATCGCATCCAGCCGGACGACCTCGCGGCCCTCCATCAACTGCTCGGCTCGCTATAACCGGAGGCCCCATGAAGCGAATCCTCGACCCCCTCGACGAACGCATCATCGCCGAACTGCGCCTCAACGCCCGCGCTGCCCATGCCGAACTGGCGGCCAAGGTCAACCTCTCGCGCAACGCTGTGCGCCAACGCATCGAACGCCTCGAACGCGACGGCGTGATCCAGGGCTATACGGTGCGCACGGGGGAGGGCGCGCAAGCGTCGTCGAACATCAACGCCGTGATCTTCGTCTACCGCTACGACCGCATGCGCGGTGCCGAGGTGTTGCAAGCGTTGCAGGCGATGCCGGAAGTGCTGCAGTGCGATGTGATGAGTGGCGAATTTGACTTAATGCTAAGGGTCGGCGCGGCGAACCCGGAGCGGGTGCACAAGGTGTGGAAAGAGATCTCGGCGCTGCCGGGAGTGGAGAACACCGTGACGTCGTTTGTGTTGTCATCGGTGGTCTGAAGCCTCACCACTGGACCCTAGGCGCAGAACTACCTGTGGCGAGGGGATTTATCCCCGCTGGGCTGCGAAGCAGACCCAACCAGGTTGACCTCGATCAACCTGACCCACCGCGCTGCATGATTTTGGGGCC
>NZ_JABAEE010000066.1:7798-35472 GCF_023701885.1 Pseudomonas sp. CG7
CCCCGCTGGGCTGCGAAGCAGACCCAACCAGGTTGACCTCGATCAACCTGACCCACCGCGCTGCATGATTTTGGGGCCGCTGCGCAGCCCAGCGGGAGCAAGCTCCCTCGCCACAAGAGCCGGCGGGTGCATGCCCTGACCCCAATAAACCAAACACTTAAAAAATACCTGTGGGAGCGAGCTTGCTCGCGATAGCGGTACACCAGCCACCATCAATGTGTCTGACCTGGCCCTATCGCGAGCAAGCTCGCTCCCACAGGGGAATGTCTTCGGCCAGGCCCCGCCTGCTCGCCGCCGCTTCACAGATAAGCCAGCCACCACAAACCCCGTGGCGAGGGAGCTTGCTCCCGCTGGGCTGCGAAGCAGACCCAACCAGGTTGACCTCGATCAACCTGACCCACCGCGCTGCATGATTTTGGGGCCGCTGCGCAGCCCAGCGGGAGCAAGCTCCCTCGCCACAAGAGCCGGCGGGTGCATGCCCTGACCCCAATGGACCTACACTGAAAAAATACCTGTGGGAGCGAGCTTGCTCGCGATGGCGGTAGACCAGCCGCCATCAATGTTGCCTGACCTGGCCCCTTCGCGAGCAAGCTCGCTCCCACAGGGGAAGGTGTTCGGTCAGGCCCCGCCTGCTCGCCGCCGCAGATGGTGTTCACAGATAACCCAGCCACCACAAACGTGGCGAGGGGATTTATCCCCGCTGGGCTGCGAAGCAGACCCAAAATCATGCAGCGCGGTGGGTCAGGCTGATTGGAGGTGACTTGGTTGGGGCTGCTACGCAGCCCAGCGGGGATAAATCCCCTCGCTACAATGAGCCTCATCAGCCTGAGATGTAAGCCGACCCCTGTTTTACCCACACCCACCGCTTTGCCCAACCCCTGGTCCAAACGCCCAAGAAATAGAGCAAATTGGCATATTTCACTGCCCAGCCTCCCGCCCTAACCTAGATCCCAACAACCTCATCACCCGGATCAAGGACATAACAAAAATGACTGAATACAAACTAGCTCTGGTCGGCTTCGGCGGTGTAAACCGGGCATTGGCCCAACTGATTGCCGAGCGCAACCAGCAGTGGAAAACCGAACTCGGCTTCACGCTGAAAATCGTCGGCGTGACCGACCTGTTCCTCGGTTCGGTGATGAACCGCCACGGCCTCGACGCCGCCTCACTCGCCCGGCTGCCCGCCAGCAAAGGCGCAATGGCCCAACTCCCCGGCGGCACCGTCGACGCCCTCAACGAAGCCGTGATCAAAGACTGCGGCGCCGACATCATCGCCGAAGCCACCTTCACCAACCCGGTGGACGGCGAGCCCGCCACCTCGTTCTGCCGCTGGGCCCTGGAGCGCGGCAAACACGTGGTCACCACCAACAAAGGCCCCATCGCCCTGCACGGCGCCGAACTCAAGGCCCTGGCCCAGCGCAACAACGTCGCCTTCGAATACGAAGGCTCGGTCATGAGCGGCACCCCGGTGATCCGCCTCGCCAAACAAGCCCTGGCCGGCAGCTCGATCAGCGGTTTTGAAGGCATCCTCAACGGCACCTCCAACTTCGTCCTCACCGCCATGGAAGGCGGCCTCGGATTCGCCGAAGCCGTCAGCCAGGCCCAAGCCCTGGGCTACGCCGAAGCCGCCCCGACGGCCGATGTCGAAGGCCACGACGTGCGCCTGAAAGTGGTCATCCTCGCCAACGAACTGCTCGCCGCCAAACTCACCGTCAACGACGTCAGCTGCAAAGGCATCTCCGCCCCCAGCCTCGACGACATCGAAAAAGCCCGCCGCGACGGCGCCCGCGGGACCCTCATCGGCGCCGCCACCCGCCATGCCGACGGCGCCATCAGCGCCAGCGTCGAACCGCGCCTGCTCAGCAACGACCACCCCCTGGCCAGTATCAGCGGCGCCACCAACGCCGTGTCGTTCACCAGCGAACTGCTCGGTGCCGTCACCGTCTCCGGCCCGGGCGCCGGCCGCACCGAAACCGCCTTTGCACTGCTGTCCGACATCATCCACATCCACCAATCGGCAACCCGCAAACAGGAGCACACCCTGTGAACGTATCGCGCCTGGCCCTGGCGGTCGTCGAACCGCACATCGAAGTCCTCAACCCGTTTGACTGCAGCGTCGTCGGCACCGTCGCCGACGTGTGCGCCTCAGAAGTCCCACACCTGCTCGAGACCGGGCGCAGCGGCGCAAAAACCTGCGCCGCACTCCCGCGTCATCGCCGTGCCAGCATCCTCGAACAAGCAGCACTGAACATCGAACGCGACGCCAAAGCCTTCGCCCGACTCATCGTCGATGAAGCCGGCAAGACCCTCAAGCAGGCCGAAAAAGAAGTCAAACGCTGCATCAACACCCTCAAACTCTCCGCCGACGAAGCCAAGCGCAACCCCGGCGAAATCGTCCCGTTCGACGCCTACGAAGGGGCCGAATCGCGCCAGGGCTGGTTCACCCGCGAACCCCTGGGCCTGATCGTCGCCATCACCCCCTACAACGACCCGCTCAACCTGGTCGCCCACAAACTGGGCCCGGCCATCGCCGGCGGCAACGCGGTGATCCTCAAACCGTCCGAACTGGCCCCGTTGTCCGCCCTCAAACTGGTGTCGTACCTGGTCGCCGTCGGCCTCCCCGAAACCGTGGTCACCGTCGCCACCGGCGGCGCCGAACTCGGCAAAGCCCTGGTCGCCGCCCGCGACGTGCGCATGATCTCCTTCACTGGCGGCTTCGTCACCGGCGAACAAATCGCCCGCACCGCCGGCCTGAAAAAACTTGCCATGGACCTCGGCGGCAACGCCCCCGTCATCGTCATGGGCGACTGCAACCTCGACGCCGCCGTCGACAGCTGCATCTCCGGCGCCTTCTGGGCCGCCGGGCAAAACTGCATCGGCACCCAACGCCTGCTGATCCATGCGCCGATCTACGAAGCCTTCCGCGAACGCTTCGTCAACCAGGCCCAAGCCCTCGTCGTCGGCAACCCACTGCACGCCAACACCGACATCGGCCCGATGATCACCCAACAAGCCGCGCAAAACGCCGAACAGGGGGTCAACGAAGCCCTGCAACAAGGCGCCACCTTACTCTGCGGCCACCGCCGCCAAGGCACCTGCTACGCCGCCACCGTCCTGGAAAACGTCGACCACACCAGCCGACTCTGGCGCAACGAAGCCTTTGCGCCTGTGGTGGTGTTGCAGCCGTTCGAGACGTTTGATGAGGCGATTACGTTGGCGAACGAACCTGAATACGCGCTTCACGCGGGGATATTCACCAACGACCTCAGCACCGCGATGAGCGCTGCCCGGCGAATTGAAGCGGGGGGCGTGATGATCAATGACTCGTCGGATTTCCGTTTCGATGCGATGCCGTTTGGCGGGTCGAAGTACGGCAGTTTGGGCAGGGAAGGGGTGCGGTTTGCGTATGAGGAAATGACCCAGCCGAAGGTGGTTTGTTTGAATACGTTGGGGTGAGGGTGGCGAATCAGTCCTCGGACTATGGTTCAAGGCGCAGGAACCGCTTGCCTGTCATGTCGCTAAAACACCCTTTCGACAACACGTGTCGTCCTCATGTCGTCACCAGCGACATGAGGACGGAAGGTGTCGCTGGTCAAGACAATCTGCGCAATATCAGCCACATCAAATCAACTGACCCACCGCCCTGACAGGCCTTCCAAACCCCCCACTGTGGGAGCGAGCTTGCTCGCGATAGCGCAACACCAGTCACACCAAAACAACTGACCCACCGCCATAACAGGCATTCCACTCATCCCCCTGCTCGCGATAGCGCCAAGCGCCCAGAACACCAAGCGTGCAGCCAACATCGGCGATCTCCCAAAAAACCAACTTCTTCAAACGCTCAAAGCTGAAACGTATCAGCTATGAGAAAAAACCAAAATATGCACAAATGCATTTTTATGCTTGACCTGCATAGGCGAGCCTCTATAAGGTGGTTTAGCTGTATGCGCATACAGTATTTCTAAATCGCTATTCATTTGAATCCATTCATGGACGAGGCAATAACCTATGAAAACCACCACTGAAAAATTCGGTGCAACCCCCCATCAACCCAGCCTCTGGACCCGCGCCGACGCGCTGAAAGTCCGGGCCGATGACCCCACCACCACTCAACCACTGGTCAGCGCGGATTTCCCGGTACTGAACAACGACGTGTTCATCTGGGACACCATGCCCCTGCGCGACTTGGACGGTAACGTAACGTCCGTCGATGGCTGGTCGGTGATCTTCACCCTGACCGCCGATCGTCATCCAAACGACCCGCAGTACCTCGACGAGGACGGTAACTACGACATCCTCCGCGATTGGAACGATCGTCACGGTCGGGCAAAGATGTACTACTGGTTTTCTCGTACCGGCAAGAACTGGGAGTTCGGTGGCCGCGTGATGGCCGAAGGCGTTTCGCCCACCGCTCGCGAATGGGCCGGTACGCCGATCCTGTTGAACGACCGAGGCGAAGTGGACCTGTATTACACCGCCGTCACCCCAGGCGCGACCATCGTCAAGGTGCGCGGTCGAGTGGTGACCACTGAACACGGTGTCAGCATGGTCGGCTTCGAGAAGGTCAAGCCGCTGTTCGAGGCCGACGGCAACATGTACCAGACCGAAGCACAAAACGCGTTCTGGGGTTTCCGCGACCCATGGCCTTTCCGCGACCCGAAAGACGGCAAGCTCTACATGCTGTTCGAGGGCAACGTGGCCGGTGAGCGCGGCTCGCACAAAGTAGGCGAGGCAGAAATCGGCGATGTGCCGCCGGGTTATGAAGATGTCGGCAACTCGCGCTTCCAGACCGCCTGTGTCGGCATCGCCGTGGCCCGCGACGCAGACGGTGACGACTGGGAAATGTTGCCGCCACTGCTGACCGCCGTCGGGGTAAACGACCAGACCGAGCGCCCGCACTTCGTGTTCCAGGATGGCAAGTACTACCTGTTCACGATCAGCCACACCTTCACCTACGCCGACGGTGTAACCGGGCCGGACGGCGTGTACGGTTTCGTCGCGGACTCGCTGTTCGGCCCTTACGTGCCCCTGAACGGCTCCGGCCTGGTGCTGGGCAACCCGTCCTCGCAGCCATTCCAGACCTACTCGCACTATGTAATGCCAAACGGCCTGGTGACCTCCTTCATCGACAGCGTACCGACCGACGAAACCGGCACGCAGATTCGTGTCGGTGGCACCGAGGCACCCACGGTGGGCATGAAAATAAAAGGGCTGCAGACGTTCGTGGTGGGCGAGTACGACTACGGTTACATCCCGCCGATGCTCGACGTCACCCTCAAGTAACAGCAACACAGGGGTTTCAGGCAGCGGGTTTGCGGTCGATGACAAAACCGTTGTGGATATGATCGAAATATCCCGCCTGATTCATTGCGACGTCGCTCGCAAGCTCCATTGAACAACGCGTCGTAACTCTCTTCGCGACTGGCTGCAAGGATGCAGCCGGTCGCGAATGCATTCCCCAGCGACATACGTACACAAGCTCCCCTGTGGGAGCGAGCTTGCTCGCGATAGCGGTGCATCAGCCACATTCCAGCCAGCTGTTTATCGTGACTCCACGAGACCAGCCACGACCGACATCGCCTTGCGCCATTGCCTACAACTACGCCAGAATCCGCCGGCTTGTGCGCCCTTGGCCGCGTCGGTAGCTTTGATCCTGTCACTGCCCATCAGTGATCGGGTTTAGCAGCCCGTCGAGTTGAGTCGCATCAAGCTTCATCAGTCAGGTATTCCCATCCCTGCACTTGATGGTGGCTGTGCGTGGGGCGCCCTCGGGCGCGCCGATTTCTTAACTCGTCGGTCTGCTAACCCGCGTACAGCTGCCACCCACTCGTTTAGCAGCGAGAGGGTCGTGGCCTCACCAAAGAGAGTTAAGGCTATGGTCAAAATTACACCGAACCCTCCGACCACAGATGAGCATGTGTCTCGCGCTCAGTCTGCTCGTAACAATAAGCTTGATGACGCTGCCAACCGGGCGTTGGATTACTACCTGAAGCCTACGCCGAAGAGCGAAACGTCCGACAAACCCAATACCATCTTCCGTATCGCACCGGATGTTGATTCGGAGTGTCTGCTTGCCAATCTCAGTGAGAACCTAGCTTCTGCCAATGCCATGATCAGTGATTTGGCGTTTGGTCTTGAGGGATCACGACGACATTTTGCGTTGGGGATTTTGCAGGTGATTGAGGTGAGTGAACTGTTGGCGAATCGGGCTTTGGATATTGTTGAGGTGAGGTAACAAGGGGCCGCGCTTACCCCGGGTATGGAAAAAAGGTCTTGCTCGGCAAGACCTTTTTTGTAGGCGAAGGGTTGTCAGGCGCCAACAGGGGAATTGTGCAAGTACCTCTTGCACAATTCCCAACCGCAGCGGTACTCCGGGAAAAGCCAAGTCGACCATCAATGAGTACATCAAGAACGTTTTTGAGGAAGGCGAACTGGTGCCGGAGCAGGTGATGAGATAAATCGGTATTTCCGGATTTTCTACCAGGCTGACCAACTTCCATAACCTAGACGTCGTTATCTCGGTCGGCTACCGGGTCAAGTCGCAGCAAGGTACCCGGTTCCGCATCCGCGACATTCGCTCCAGCGAAAAGGAACGCACGGCTGAGGACATCCTGGTCGAGCAGCGTTCCGGGGCGAGCTGTCGTAGTCACAGACGGAGCGTCGACAGAGAAGTTGTGCAAGTACCTCTTGCACAATTCCCCAACCGCATTCACGAGTAAACCCGCTCCCGCCAGTCCTATGTTTGAAATGTCTGACGTGTCGCCATTTATTGATTTCAGCGACACGTTCTATCGTCATGTCGCCAGCAGCGACATATGCACACATGCTGCTCCTCTGTGGGAGCGAGCCTGCTCGCGATAGCAGTGTGTCAGCAACATTCCGGCCAGCTGTTTATCATGACTCCACGAGACTAGCCACGACCGACATCGCCTTGCGCCATTGCCTACAACTACGCCAGAATCCGCCGGCTTGTGCGTCTTGGAGGTCGTCGGTAGTTTGAACCCGTCACTGAGCATCAGTGATCGGGTTTCGCAGCCCGGACTCTATAGGCGCACAACGTCACGTTCGAAAGCAGATTACCCATGTCTGCGATTTCGTCAGAGGTGGCTGTGCGTGGGAGACCCCTTGGGTCTGCCGGTCCCTAGAGTCCCGGTCTGCGAACCCGCGTACAGCTGCCACCCCAACTTCGTTTCGCAGCGAATGGTGGCAGCTCCAACAGACTCTAGGAGCTTTACCATGGCTAAAATTACACCGAACCCGCCAGCTACAGATGAGCATGTGTCTCGCGCTCAGTCTGCTCGTAACAAGAAGCTCGATGAAGCTGCTGAACGGGTTTTAGATTTTTATCTGAAGCCTACGCCGAAGAAAGAAACGTCTGACAATCCCAACAGCATCTTTCGTATCGCTCCTGATGTTGATTCGGAGTGTCTGCTCGCCAGTCTCAGTGAAAACCTGGCTTCGGCGAATGCCATGATCAGTGATTTGGTGTTTGATCTGGAGGGATCGCGACGGCGTGTTGCGATGGGGATTTTGCAGGTGATTGAGGTGAGTGAACTGTTGGCGAATCGGGCTTTGGATATTGTTGAGGTGAGGTAGGGGAGGAGTCGTTACCCCAAGCATGAAGAAAGCTTTGCAAAAGAAGGGCTTTCTTCATGCCACGGGAAAAAGACACAAGGAGAGTTTCAAAATGCCGCAAATGGATTTGGCTCGAAAACCAAATGGACCACTGCGATCTGACGGCTGAATGGCTTTATCTGGAATTCAGCTACGAGTACGCGCTACAAACCTTCGCCAGCTGGCAGCAGGAATTCGCTGAAGGACAGCGCGACGGTCGCTGGAAATGCCTGATCGCCACAGAACACGGCCAACTACCGGGCGACGCTTCACTTGCCAGCAATGACCTGTCTGAGCTGGGTGCCTAGCTGGCGTGTGTACTCGTCGCTCGGGCGCACAGCGTAGAGGAATCGCGGCGCAGTTGCCCTCGGACTGACTTTCCGCCGTCTACTAGGCTCGTTTGATTGCTTTGCCGCTTTTGAAAACTATAAGGAGCATTTATGAGTGTCGATATGTATCGTCGTCAAGTTGCCAGCATTCGTGAAGTCCTAGCAAAGCTATCAAGCTTGAAGGCCAGGGAGTCGCAGAAGGCGGCTGATGCAGGAAAAAAATCTCTTACCGCTGGATCTGCCGCCAGTAAAACTAAGCAGTTATCTACAGCTACCTCCAAGCTTAAGGAGGCCAACCGATATGCTGATTTGCAGGCGAAGCATCTGGTTGAAGTTGCCAAGCTGGAGAGGAAGATTGCCGCAGAGCAGAAAAAGCTGGCAACAGCTGAGTCGCGTGTGGAAAGCGAAGAAGCGAGGGTGCTGAAGAAAAGAAATACGGAGCAGCAAAAAATGCAGGAGGCACAGAAACGGCAATTCCGTGAGGTAGAGTCCAGCCTGAAAACGCATGATTCTCTGCATCGGGAAGCTGCTGCCCGCATTGATAAGTTAGCTGCTCTGCCCGAAAAAATTAAGGTTGCGTTCTTTGCGACTGATCCAGCGACAGCCTCTGATCGCAGGCTGTTGCTGGACGAGGAAGTCCGAGAGATTCATCAAAAAATTCGACTCTCGGATCATCGTGACGCGGTTAAGCTTGAGTCGAGGTGGGCGCTGCGGTCAGGAGATATCTTGCAGTACATGAACGAGCTAAAACCCACGATTGTGCATTTTAGTGGACACGGTAGTGATCAGGATGAGCTCGTTCTGTTGGACCGAAATGGTAGCGCCGCATTTGTCCCAATGGCGAGCATCGTAGCTACCTTCGAACTTTACGACTCAGTTCGGTTGGTCTTCTTCAATACGTGCCACTCATTCAACCAGGCGGCGGCATGTACGCAATATGTGGATGCGGCAATTGGCATGAATCAGTCAATTGGTGACGAAGCGGCCCGCGTATTTTCAGCGCAATTTTATTCGGCTATTGGATTCGGTTGTTCAATTCCAGCTGCTTTCAAGCAAGCCAAGACTGCGTTGATGCTGGAAGGCATTTCAGAAGAGTCCACGCCAGAGCTGTACCTTCGTGATGGTGTAGATGAAAGCGATCTCATATTGGTTAAGCCTAGGGTTCAGTGATAAAGCCACCCCTGTAGCTCATCCAAATTCACTACGACAATCTGTTGCGCTGTAGCCTTGGTATGCACTTTGGTCGTATCGATCTGATAGCGCTGCAGCACGTACTGCACCAGCGCACCTCGGGTCTCGATCACCAGGCGACCATCCTGCATGGCGTAGTCTGTTTCGATGATGGATTTTTGTTCGGGTTTCAGGCGTGAGTCAGGTTCGATAATGACCTGTACCTTAGCGCTCCAGCCAGGGTCTAGCTCGCGCGTGTATTCGGTTTCATCATCCATCTGCTCGGGTACGCCGCGAAAGCGGCTGAGCACAAAATCCCGGTAATCGCGGTTTTTCTCGCAATAGGCGCGCAGGTGCCAGCGCATGCCAGTGTAGATAAGTGTGTGTGGCGCGATCAGCCGGGTTTCCACCACCGGCGTATTGAACGACACATACTCACACTCCAGACGCAATCCGGCCCTGCATGCCTTCAATAGCGGGCGCAGCACTTCAGGGCGCACCGAGCGATCCGGCACCTGCAGCACTTCGGTGTGGGCGTAGGCTAGAGCTAACCCTTCCACATGGGGGGCGCGGTCGTGGCTTTGGCTGACCAAGTGTAGATAAGCGCTGGCGCTGTCGTCTATAAACAGCGGGCTGAACTGCTTGCTAGGTACATACCCCTTCAAATGCTTGTCATATTCCAGGTTCTTAGGTGCATGATCGTTGATATAGGTATTGATGTCTTTAGACGCCTGCTGGCGGCTGATGCCGAAGCTCTGCATCAGATGACTCGTGGTCAAGCGACCCTCCCACCATGCTACTGTTTCGATCAGGCGGTAACGTAATGCCAAATCCCAGCGGACGGACTCAATCGACTGTTTTCGTTTCATTGGCTCTCCACCTGCTCGAAAACTTTACCTGTACGGGTAAACACTCTAGATGAGTCGCTTAAGCTTACATATCGTGAGCGCTGTGCTCAATGAGAGATCTGAACGGTCCTCTCTTAGCCCTCTTGATCCATAGGTTTTTCATTCGGTTGAATCACTCGCCGAGGGAGCCCAGCGAGGGTTCCAATTGAGTGATTCATATATCGAAATACCTGAGGAGCCAACAACCTTCACAAGGAAGTCGATTTTGTCGTCAGTCATTTATAGCTATCTGGCCAAAGTTCAATCACGGCAGCCCATCAACTTTGATGTGCTGATCGCAAAGCTTGTGGCTGCAGGCGTTGCACGAGAAGACATCAGTCGTATTTTTTTGGCCAAGAAGCTTAAAAAAAGTAGCTATCACGTCGAAGTGCTTCTTTCGGCTGCCTTCGATGAGCTCTTGATGAGGTTCAGGCCGTCTGGTGTTGGAGGCCGAGTCGGAGCAGCCATAGACGGCAATAGCCATCGAGCTAGTGTCTCCGAAGCGTTACTGATATTTCGCTCTGCTCTGCATCGGCATCCGGCTGTGGCGGTAACTGAGGCTGGCGCATGGGTGCTACCGAGGGTGCTGGGCAGTGTGGGGGTTATTGTTGAGAACCTGGAGAATTTCCTTCGAATCGATGAAACGCTGCCTTTCATTGCGGAGATTTTGGCTGTTACAGCCAGTGATATTGAGCTGATCTCTGGTTCAGGAAACCAGGTGACTAACAGGCTGAATGCCAGCGTACTGAATCATTTCGATGAGCTGTATTGCTTGTTCGATGTAGACATGGGAGGCCTACGGATGTTCGCTTCTTTGACAGCCCTGCTGCGTGAAAAACCCCCCGTATTCCTTGCCCCGCCTGACGTGAAAGAGCGTTTGGCTCAATCCAAGTACGCGTTGACGGATCAGCAGCGGCAGGAGGTCATTAAGTATCAGGGGGTGTCTCCTGAAACGGATCAAGTGATCCAGTTTATGCGTGACAGCAGCAGGGTGCTTGAGCAAGAAACTTACTTGGTACCTGTAGTACTTGAGGAGCGTCCATGAGCATCGAATCTATGTTCCACGAAGACTTCAAGATGAAACAGATCGTGCTGATCAACAGTGGGGCTTACTGCTATACGAAGGTTCGTATCGACCAACACACGGCCTTGCTCGGAGATAACAATAAGGGCAAGACCTCGATGCTCAATGCATTGAAGTTTTTCCTCCTGCCCGAAGAAAATCTCCACGATTGTGAGCGAAAATTCGGCTTCAAGAGCACAAAAGGCCACTACGGCCGAGATGCGACTTTTGGCTTCTATTTTCCCGAGAGAAACTCCTTCATGGTTCTTGAAGCGGAGAATCCGCACGGGGCGTTCTGCATCATCCTTAACATGGGCACCAAGCAATACAGCTATGAGCGTACTGCTGTGCCAGTGCCATATTCGGAAATCGAGCACCTGTTCTGGAATCATGAATCAAGCCTCAATGGAGGTATGGGAGCACCAATTGAAGGGTTGTCGACTTCACAAATTGAGCCGACCCTGAAAAGGCTGGGAGCTGTGGTGATCAAGGATGTGGTGAATATTAAGGACCGAATCTACAAGCACCAGCCGACACGTCCCGATGCTGGTCGCTTTTGTCTGCTGCCGCTCAAGAGCGGTGGTAACCAAACTCGTGAGATTGATGCCTGGAAACGCCTGATTCATCTGGCTTTCGACATTGCAGCCAAAGATAAACGTACTCTTCCGGACACCATCGCTACGATCATTGAGGGCAGAAAAGATCGTACTGAGGCCGAACTGAACGTCAATCTCATCGAAATCTTGTCGAGGTACGAAACCCTCAGTGCGGTAAAGAACCGACTCCAGGTGATTCGCAACGGACAGCCGTACTGGGACCGTTTCACCCAGAACTTCACCGATCTTCAAGCTCAAAGCTCGGATCTCATGAACCTGTTATGTGACGTTGAGCAGGGCATCAACGAGCAGGGCTCGGTCTATCACGACGCTCGCATGCAGTGCTTTGCGAACTACAGTGCGGTCAAAGAAACTGCTGACCACCAGCGTGAACAGGCGGCTAGTAAAAACACGCAGCTTAAGGAGCTGAAAGGCGCCATCAGCGAGATCACGAAGAACTACGAGCGGATCAAAAAGGATTCAATTGACCTCTCAACGGCGATGCATGGCTACGCGTCTATGACCCCGGAAGAGATAGCTGCCGCACTGGCAGAGCAGGTTGAGGAGGATCAAGCTGACATCAAGGCTCTCAAGGACGACGGCGAGTTTCGTCGTGAGTTCGAGCAGCTAACACGTGAAATCAACAACGGCAGCCAGAAAGTCAAGGATCTTGAAGTCCTCATTGAAGGAGCGAAACCGTCACTCCTGGATCTGGACCAGATCCCCAACCGCACGGCGGACACTCTCTACTCGCTTAATCAGGAGGTCTTCACCGGCGAGTGCCCTCCATTGCTCGAAGGTAACATTGAGACGATTCGACGTTTCGCCGCGCTGTTTAACGAGGAGAAAGGCTCTCTCACGTTCCTGAACAGCCCCACTCCAGTCCCGGTTAAACACTACGATGCCGGAAAGCTGCTACAGAGTCGTAAGGACGAATTGGCATCTGTCCAGAAGCGCCTTATTCAGCAAAAACGCCGCGCTAGTGATCTTGCCAATAAGACAAAGATGTCAGTCGAGCAGATCGAAAGCACCATTGCTGCCAACCAGGCTCAGATCGAGAAGGATGAACGCAACATTGCCCTGCTGAAACGTCATGAATTCGTTGAGCAGGAGTTCGTGCGGTTAGAGCGGGAACATAGCGAGGCTACCGAGCGGTTCGGGCTTCTTGAGGCCCGCTGCCATGAGCTAAACCTGCAACTCGACGAAGCCAGCCGTTTGGTTGAGCAGGCTAGAACAGCATTGGAAGCCGCTAAGGAACGTGAACAATCCGTGCTCCGCTGGAGCAGGACGGTCAACGACGTTCTGCATTCGCGTCTGGAGTACCTGAAAACCGGCTACCAACGTGCAGAGCGCCAGGAGGTCGTGGTTACCCAGGAGTTAATGGATGCCATCGAAACCCGCAGTCAAGCTATCAGCCGTAACTTCAACCAGATCAAGTCGCTGGTGTCCGATCTGTTAGTTGCGGTTGCTCTAGACGACGATGCCGAGCATGCCCACCGTAGCGCAGTAAGCTTGGAAACACTGACCAATTTGCATGAGAAGTACAGGGTTCTCTATGGTCGTCTCGATATGGAAGAGAACAACCATTTCAACCAAGTGGTTCAGCATAACGATGACACCATGATCCAGGTTCAGTCGATCAGGCATGCGCGCACCCTGATTAATACTTTTATCAAAGAGATCGAGAATCACCTGTCGTCAATCAAGGTCTCTAACCTCACGGCTGTGGCAATTGACTGCACGCTACACCCCCAATTCGAAGAGTTGCTGAAGACCGTCGACACTGTAAATCTGACCGGAGGCGAGTTACCACCACAAGTCCTCTATGACCGCCTTGGTAAATACTGCACTCAGTTCGTCGAGTCCGATCAGCGTCGGGATGCAACCCTGAATATGGCTCGCCTGATCGTCAGCGTCGATTACCGTGTCAAGCTGCAAGGCAGCGATGAGTTCACTGTCGAAGCTCAATCAACGGGCACCTCAGTGATGATCAACTGCCGTCTGCTGGCCTTCCTGCTCAAAGAGTTGCTGCAAGCCGACACCAAGGTCAGCTTGCCTCTGTTTATCGATGAACTGTCCAACCTCGATGACAAGAATCTGCGTTCGGCCCGCGACATTGCCGACGCGGATGGCTTCTGTGTGTTCGGGGCCACGCCTGGCCTGACCTCCGGGATTAGCAAAGTGCTAGGCAATTACATGAATCTCGACTACTTCAACGCAACTGACCAGTCCTACAGCCCGAACCGGACGATTCTCTATACCGGAGTCAGTGAGTCCTTGATCGCCCTGGAGTGTCGTGAGGCGGTTGAGCCGGAAATAGAGGCGTAGAGTATCTGATGGTTGTCAAAACGGACGTAGCACTAATCAACATGATCCAGAACAAGGGTGTTTTCCTTGATCTGATTGACCACATGGACAAAGTCGGTGAGGGTGAGGAAACACGCATTGTCATGTACCAGCAGAAGTTACGCGCCCTGTTGGATTCTGTAGCACCGCTGCCGAGCACGCGGGTTGTGCGCGAGGTGCCGGCCGAGCGGCGCAAATTGGAAAGCGCTCTTTGTATTGAAAACCTTGAGCGTGTTGGCCTAGTCATTCAGGTAGACAGCGCTCGTGGAGTGATGGTTTTCGCCCCCTTCGTGATCGAGATGTTCCGGCACTTCGATGGGGCGCGACTGCGTCATTTGAACAGTGCTGATTATGAATTGATACGTGCCTCGTTCAACCGGCTCTACGAGGTTTTTATCACTCTGCCATCTCTGATTCGCGAAGACATTGAGTTTCAGGAGCAGGTAAGTGTGCTGCGTAAGGAGATACGCGCTGCAACCGCCAAGATGAAGGAGTGCGTGGATGCGCTTCAGGGCCGACTCCAGCGACTCGGTGAGATCGTCGATCAGATGCGTTATGACGTCATCGATGAGGTGGCTAAGGCTCAGGAAGCTCTAGGCGAGATCAATAGCATCTACCTGCGCAACATCCTGCCAGCCTTGCAGTTTCTGGGCGAACACACTGACCTGAAGGGGACTAAGCCTGCCCTTACGGCACTAACCTGCATCGGCGACCAACTGGCTCACTATGGGCACGATAAGCTGGCCAGCTCGGTCTATTACTCCGTCGAGTCGATTCGCTCATACCGGCACGACATTTCGATCATCAGTGGCTCGTTAATGCGCTATGTCCAGCAGAGTGAGGCGCACCGTCGGGCCTATGACAAGATCGAACAGGCCTGGAATCGTCTCTATGGGGGCGTGCGTGAGCTGCATGATGGGAGCTTGAAGGACAATATCCTGCCCAGCACACACCCTGTATTCGCCCGTCTAAACACCTACTCCGGGCTGAAAATGCGAGTGTTCGAAGCAAAAGTTGAGTGGCAAGACGCTAACCAGCGCTTGGCGCTGGCAGAGCATCTGCGCACAACACTGCCCAACATCAAGATCAGCAGCGGGAGAATCCATCAGCTCAGTGGGCAGACCAACGAGTCGGGTGAGCTCAAACGTCGGCGTGATGCTCGCTTGTTGGCCATTGGTAATCTGGTCGAGGAATGGGAGCCACGGCTTACCGATGACGCCCACGTCGCCATGCATGAACATTTGAAAGACCGCCTTAAAGGGTATGAGTTGACCGATCTCCTAATGTCGGTGGGCTGGCTGCGCAAGCGAGAAGGAATTTGCCTCATCCCGCACTACCAAATCGGTAACCTTGCAACTGACTGCGAGAACCTGAGGTACTACAAGCTGCAAGTGGAGACTGAACATGCTTGACCACGAACCTTCGCTGCCGGTTGCGCAGGCCAAAGTGATGAATCGAAAGCTGTCGATAGAGCTCTATGGGCAGCTCATGTACGGAAAGATGATCAACCGCACCGTCTCTGTTGATGGGGGCTTGAAGTCAAATCCTTACTTCGAGGAAGTACTGAATAATTTCGATCACTACCGCAATCTCTACGATCTGATTGGGTATGAGTTGGTCATGCGTAATGGTTTCGCTTTCATCCGCACCACCGATGGCACTGATGCCAAGGATGACCTGGCACGGAACATCCAAGGCCTGCTACTGGTTCTGTTTCGGGGGACATTGGAGCTGGGCTTCACAATGGACGCGCTGCTGAAAGACTCGGCAGGTCTGTCGAACATCCATATAGAAGAAATCGGTAAGGGGGAGGATAAGGTCGAGGTGCTGATAGCGTGTGGGATGAAAAGCGGTGTGCTGATGGAACACATCAAGAAGCTTGAAGCGCGAGCCATTGCGTACCGTAACGGGAAGGGGAATTTAGTCTTGTCTGAATCAGGCGCTGCTTTTTTTGATGATCTCCTTGGTGAAGGTGATCTCGACATTTAGGGTGAGCTGACCCGAGAGAGGTAGGTATGCCAGGGAAATTGAGCACAACCCAATCCTTGGACATCTGGCCCTGCCTGCACTGTCTGAATCGCTCAAGCGTCGGCTGAATTGCTAGACTGGGCCGATTTGGCGCTCGCGATGCGCCTGACGTAGTACAAAAGGAATTTTTACCGATGTCTGCCCTCTCCGCGTTGCTCAACACCTACCGCTCCGCCTCCGTTACCGAACGCGAGAAAGGCACCTACTTCGAAGAGCTGATCTGCGCCTACCTGCGTAACGAAGCCACCTACAGTGATCTGTACGACAAGGTTTGGACATTCGCCAACTGGGCCAAGGAGCAGGGCCTCAGCGGTAAGGACTCGGGTATCGACTTGGTGGCACGAACCCAGGGCACCGGCGAGTACCACGCCATCCAGTGCAAGCTGTACGCCGAGGACTACAAAGTCCAGAAGAAGGACATAGACAGTTTCTTCACCGCCTCGGGCAAGGCGCCGTTCTCGCACCGCGTCATTGTTGCCACCACCAACAACTGGAGCGAGCACGCCGAGGATGCGCTGCAAGGCCAGCAGCCCCCTGTCAGTAAGATCGACCTACAAGCCTTGGAAGACAGCCAAATTGACTGGGCCAAGTATCAACCCAATCAGGCCGTCGCCCTCAAGGCCAAGAAGCAACTGCGCGAGCACCAGCAAACCGCGCTGAATGCCGTGGCCGCGGGCCTCAAGGACGCCGAACGCGGCAAGCTGATCATGGCTTGCGGCACCGGCAAGACCTTCACCAGCCTGAAAATTGCCGAGCAGCAGGCCGGCAAGGGCAAGCGTGTACTGTTCCTAGTACCCAGCCTGTCGCTACTGTCGCAGACCCTCACCGAATGGACGCAGGAAAGCGCAACCCCGCTCCACAGCTTTGCCGTCTGCTCCGACAGCGACGTAGGTAAGAAGCGCAAAGCAGAGGATGACGCGGTTCAGGTGTTCACCCACGAGCTACGCTACCCGGCCACCACTAAGGCAGATCGCCTCGCAGCGGAAATGCTCAAGCGTCACGATGCCGAACACATGAGCGTGGTGTTCTCCACCTATCACTCCATCGATGTAATCTGCCGCGCCCAGGCTGATCATGGCCTGGCCGCTTTCGAGCTGGTGATCTGCGACGAAGCGCACCGCACCACGGGGGCCACCTTTGGCGACGATGACGAAAGCAACTTTGTGCGCGTTCATGATGCCGACTACATCCGCGCCACCAAACGTCTGTACATGACCGCCACGCCGCGCATCTACGGTGACAACGCCAAGCTCAAGGCCGAGTCCGGCGAAGTCACCCTGTGCTCGATGGATGACGAAGCGCTCTACGGCAAAGAGCTGTTCGTCATCAACTTCTCCGAGGCCGTTCAGCGAGGCCTGCTCACCGATTACAAGGTACTGGTACTCACCGTCGAGGAGAGCACCATCAGCCGCCGCCTTCAGGAGATGCTGAAGGACGAGAACAATCAGCTCAAGGTAGACGACGCCGCCAAGATAGTCGGTTGCTGGAAGGCGCTGGCCAAGCAGGGATTGGCCGAAAACTTGGTGGGTGATGATCAGCCCATGAGGCGTGCTGTAGCTTTCTGCCAGGTCATCTCGCCCAACTACAAGGGCACCAAGCACAAGGTCAGCTCTATCAACATCGCCAGCATGTTCCAGTCGGTGGTGGAGGCTTATCAGGAGTCAGAAAACATCGATGAGTCCTCACGCATCATCTGCGAAGCCGCACACGTCGATGGCGGCATGAACGCCAGTGCCAAGGAAGCCAAGCTCAACTGGCTTAAGGAAGAACCGCCAGCCAACACCTGTCGTATCCTCAGCAACGTGCGCTGCCTGTCTGAAGGTGTGGACGTACCGGCGCTTGACGCCGTGCTCTTCCTCACCCCGCGTAATTCCCAGGTGGACGTGGTGCAGTCCGTTGGCCGGGTAATGCGCAACGCACCGGGTAAGAAGCGCGGCTACGTGGTGCTGCCCGTGGTCATTCCGGCCGGCATGGAGCCCCACGAAGCGCTCAATGACAACCAGACCTACAAAGTGGTCTGGCAGGTGCTTCAGGCACTGCGCTCGCACGACGACAGCTTCGACGCCATGGTCAACAAGCTCGACCTGATCGGCTCTGACCCGCGCAAGATGGAAGTCATAGCCATCACCGACAAGGCCGAGAAAAAGGCCAGGAAAGCTAGCAGCACCAGCAACGGCCAGGCAGGCAAAGGCCAGTACGGCATTGGTGAGAAACGCGCTAAGTACGATGTCGAGGGTCAGATGACCCAGCAGGCCGAACTGGCCTATGAGGTGGGGGAAATCGAGAAGGCCATCTACGCCAAGATCGTCTCCAAGTGCGGCAACCGCCACCACTGGGAAGACTGGGCCAACGATATCGCCAAGATCGCCCGCACCCATATCGATCGTATCCAGGGCATTTTGGAGAACCCTGAATATACCCAAGAGAGAGCGACTTTCGAGGCCTTCGCCGCTGAGCTGCGCGATGATCTCAACGACAGCATCAGCGATGGCGAGATCGTCGAAATGCTTGCCCAGCATCTGGTAACCAAGCCGGTGTTCGATGCGCTGTTCGAGGAGTACAGCTTCGCCAGCCACAACCCCATGTCCAAGGCCATGCAAGGCGTGCTGGACGCGCTCCATGAGCATCACCTGGCCAAGGAAGCCGACACACTGGAAAAGTTCTACGCCAGCGTTCGTCAACGCGCTGCCGGCATCGACAACGCCCAAGGCAAGCAGAAGATCATCGTCGAGCTGTACGACAAATTCTTCCGCAACGCCTTCCCCAAGATGACCGAGCGCTTGGGCATCGTTTACACCCCGGTCGAGGTGGTGGACTTCATCCTCCACAGCGTCAACCACCTGCTGCAAAAGGAGTTCGGCCAAACTCTAGGTAGTAAGGGCGTACACATTATCGACCCATTCACTGGCACAGGAACCTTTATCACCCGCCTGATCCAGTCCGGACTGATCAAGCCGGAAGAGTTGCCGCACAAATACCGGCACGAGATCCACGCTAATGAGCTGGTACTACTGGCCTACTACATTGCTGCCATCAATATCGAAGCGGCCTACCACGGCGAAATAATCGACGAGTACGCCCCGTTTGAAGGCATCTGTCTGACCGATACCTTCCAGATGTATGAGAAGGACGATCTGGTGGATTCACTGCTGGAGGACAACAGTGCCCGGCGAAAGCGTCAAAAGGATTTGGATATACGGGTGATTGTCGGGAATCCTCCGTATTCAGTCGGCCAAGGAGATGCGAATGACAATAATCAGAATATTAGCTATCCCTCATTGGATAGCCGTATAAGAGCTACTTACGCAACTCGATCTAATCTGACAATGGTTCGAGCCTTGTACGATAGCTATATACGTGCCATCCGCTGGGCTAGTGATCGAATCGGTGACGCAGGGATTATTGGCTTTGTTACCAATGCAGGCTTTATCGAAGCTAATACAGCTGATGGTCTTCGTAAGTGCTTAGTAGAGGAGTTTTCTAGCCTCTACATATTTCATTTGCGTGGCAATCAGCGCACTAGCGGAGAGACCTCTCGCAAAGAGGGGGGTAAGATTTTTGGTAGTGGGAGTCGAGCACCTATTGCTATCTCGCTTCTAGTTAAAAATCCAAATGCGAAGGAGCATGGAAAGATTTATTTCCATGATATCGGCGACTATCTAAATCGAGAAGAAAAGCTTGAAATAATCGCCAGCTATGCAAGTATCTCAGGTATTAATTCGTGGCAATTCATTAGTCCAGATATTCATGGGGACTGGTTAAAGCATCGTGATGATAGCTTTGGGCAGCATATCGTTATGGGTGACAAGAAAGGCACCAGTCTTAAGATTTTTGAAAGCTTCTCATATGGGGTAAAAACCCAGCGAGATGTATGGGGCTATAACTGCTCAAGCAGCGGCCTTTCTAAAAACATGAGCTTTATGATTGAGAATTACAATAACGAGGTTGCCAGATTTTCCTCATTGTATGGCGCTAAAAGTAAGCAAGAGAAAGAAGAGGCAGCGCCGAATTTTGTTAATAACGATCCCGCCAAGATCAGTTGGACACCTAATTTACTAAAAGATTTGGTGCGCGGTTTGAATCGAGAGTTTTATCCAGAAAGTAAGACTGTTGCGCTATATAGACCATTTTCTAAGATGTGGCTTTACAACGAAAAAGCACTAGTGTGGAGCCAGTATCAGATGCCTCGAATATTTCCCGATACCAAACAGGAAAATGTGGGTATCTGTGTTCCGGGGCTAGGTGGAGATAAAGGTTTTTCTGCACTCGTAACCAGGCACATACATGACTTGAACTTGGCTCCTGGCATGGGGGGCTATCAGTGTTTTCCACTTTATATCTACGATGATGTGTCAAAAGAAGATTGTGGCCTTTTCGCAGCCGAGGCAAGCGGCGGCTTACATCGCCGGGACGCGATCACTGACGCCGGCCTGACGCACTTCCAGTCGGTGTATCCCGGCCAACAGATTTGTAAGGAAGACTTGTTCTACTACGTCTACGGCATTTTCCATTCCCCGGATTATCGCGAACGCTTTGCCGACAATTTAAGCAAGGAGATGCCACGGATTCCGGCAGTGAAGAAGGCCGCCGACTTCTGGGCATTCAGCAATGCTGGCCGCGCCCTGGCCGACCTCCACCTGAACTACGAAACTGTCGAGCCCTACCCCCTGACCATCGAGGCAAAGGGCATGCTCAGCGACGCCGACTACCGCGTGGAGAAGATGAAGTTCGCCAAGAAGGGCGACAAAACCACCGTCATCTACAACCACCGCATCACCCTCAAGGGCATCCCCGAGGCGGCCTGGGATTACGTGGTCAACGGTAAGGCAGCGCTGGATTGGGTGATGGAGCGCCAGGCCGTGCGCACCGACAAAACCAGCGGCATCGTCAACGACGCCAACGATTGGGCCGTCGAAACCATGGGCAACCCCAAGTATCCACTTGAGCTATTCCAGCGCGTGGTCACCGTCAGCCTGGAGACCCAGAAAATCGTCAAGGCGCTGCCCAAACTCGATCTCGGGACAGATAACTAGTTGATCCGATAGAACGCTGAGCATTCAGTCAACTACTGCCTTGGTTGGGCCACCCTTTCCCAACCAAGGCAGAGCACCTGCTGATTGCCAGCCCGGAACTCTCATGTTAACAAGTGTCCGTCCCAAGCGATCCCTATCGATCCGCAACGGTCCACCACGTCGCCCTGGTAACGACGTTAAAAACTTTCGCCTCGTTCGCATCCGCTGAACGGGCCGCATCAACTGCCATTGGTTGATTTGCGTATCTGGCCAGAACACCCCGGCTCGTTCTGCCACTAGAAACCTTAGGGCCCTAGAACTTCTGTAGCCCACAACGATCTCCGACGCTACCGAACATTAATCTCGGAAACGCGCATATACCTATGCCGCGGCAAATGCCCGTGCTCGCTATATAGCCCTTGTAAGCGAACAACCGAAGCAACTGGTACTGGGCAAGCAGGTAGTGTTTTTCGAGCGCTATTTCGGACTGGCTTGACGCTGGGAGATAAAAAAGAAATGAGCAAACTAACGGCATGGACAGCTTGTAGGCTACCCATGCTGTTATCGCCGATGGCAGGAGGGTGAGCTGGCCGGACGGTTACGCTCAATAGACTTTCACATCGAATCCCAAGGCACGCAGAGCTTTGCTGGTACGACCATTTCTAGGGGGTACCACTTCGGGTCTTGCCCACCCAACAACCTCGGCAATGGAGTTCAATCCGTAGCGGGGAATGGTGTAGTTCGAATCACGACCCGCATGG
This sequence comes from Pseudomonas sp. CG7, assembly GCF_023701885.1. Lineage (NCBI taxonomy): Bacteria > Pseudomonadati > Pseudomonadota > Gammaproteobacteria > Pseudomonadales > Pseudomonadaceae > Pseudomonas > Pseudomonas sp. CG7. The sequence goes on from NZ_JABAEE010000066.1 coordinate 29,605, forward strand.
TAAAGACGCTCCCAGATGGTCGATGACGCGCCTTCATAAAGAACGTAGTGCAGCAGCTTGCGAATATCCCATCCTTTGCTATTACGCTCGCTCATGATAAGCGACGCGAACAGTTTCACGCGTCCCTCTTTGTCCATGTACTGCACATTTGGAAGGCCCAGTACGGACATGGGAATTTTGATGACATGGTTCATTGTGGCATGGGTATTACGGCATAGGGTTTCAACCTCATCGACGCTCAGGCTAAGTACTTTTTCCTGGTCAAGCAGCTTGCGGATTTTCGGTGCTCCTTCGTAAAGCGTGAAATCCTCATATGAGGGGGCGGACTGCAGACCGTGCCACCACTTAAATTCTGCTTTCAGCGCAGATTGAGGATCGGCCCGATGTCGTTTGTAGTAGTCCTCATAAGGCTTACGCAAATTGTCGCCCACATGATTGTAGTAGTAGGCATGGAGAAATTGGTCTACCTGCCAAGCTGTTGGGACGTTTTCATCTACCCAAATGGGGCGGTAGTCTGAGAGCTGTTGCTGGATACCTTGCAATATCCCTAGTGTTTCCAACCATTCTTTTTTGAAGTTTTCTTTGCGCCGATCAAAGGCAACCTTGTTCCCTACAAAGCTAGGGCCATGCCATTCTTCATGTTCCCTGGCTTTTTTCGCTGCGGCGTAAGCATTTTTGTTCAAGGCATTCAGACGTTCCATTTCGGCGATGTAGTCCGCAGAAATGGGAATGGCAACGTCAAGTTCGCGCAAATAATCGAAAAAATCTTCCAGCTGAGTGTCCATGCCGTTGGCAACCAGTTCATCCTCGTTGATAAATATTCCCGCTTCGATATTGGTTAACCAGCCATTATCAGTGTGATTTGCTGAGCCAATGTAAGCGCCATAGCCTTTCCAACAAATTACTTTGGGGTGGAAACGGTCTGGTACGAACCGAGTGAACACATTGTCCTTTTGGTGCTTGAACAGGCGGTTTAGTAGCTCAATCGAGACCGGCACCGTATGGTCGTAGCGCATCCATAAATCAAGCCGTAATTTATTGGATACCGAGTGTCCCACCAGATCCTGGGTGATATCTGATGCGCTTCTACCGTAAGCCACGGCAGCCAGCACGCTGTCCACTTGCGTCTCATCTGACAACGTAGGTAATAAATCCCTAAGGTGTGTTCCATTGATGCGGTTGGCGATCAGTTTCAATGTTGAGTCCTTTCAATAATTGCAAGCATCAAACGGGGCTGTCATGAATTTTCAGAAAGATGTGGGTTAGGCCCAGTTTAGGCCTTGTTTTTGGCTGCTCGGTAGCGGTCCTTGACCTCGGTCACACTCAGCCACTTACGGCGTGAATGCACCACTCGATGGCAATTGGCACACAACAATGCGAGGTCCGCGAGCTTGGTTTTATCGCCAGGTTGGAGCGTATGCAGTGGCTTAGTGTGGTGCACATCGATAACACCTTCGATGTCCGGGCCATATGTTTTGCTGAAGTTGAAATCACAGGCTTCGCACTGGAGAGCACCGTGCTTCTTGAGGGCTTCGTCCTTTTTTCGTTTTACGAGTTTTTTGTCCCTTTCCCGTACACGGTGCACGCGAGTTAGCACTTTTCCTTCCTCTGCTTCGAAGAAGCCCGGTTCTTCCTCCGCACTTAGATCCATCGGCGTGGTAGAAGAAGTGGTTCCGACGTTCGCCTTGATGGCTGCTACGACTTCGGCCAGACGCTCGGGATTATTAGCAAACTCCAGCCATACCAATTCCTCGTCCTTATTTCCTTTTGCAAGACCTGTGCGACCAGTGTTGGTGTAGCTCGGATCCCAACGACGGAAATTGTTGAGCTTCATGCAGACACCATTGGTGTTACGAAAACTCTGGTTCTTGCTCACACCTGTAGCGGTGCCAATGAGATTAAGGCTCTGTGATAGGGCTCGGACTTCCGGATGATTCACTCCGGGTAAACCATTGCGGTGAAGAAGGTACAGGTTCAGGGCTAGGACGAGTTCGTCACGGCTCCAGGGCGGATTGGATTGATTGCTGATAGGTGAAGAGGACATGGCGGGGGCTATCCGTAGGGTTCCCGTTTCGCTGTAGGACGCAGCGCAATATGTCGTCAGAATATTCTCTTCTGGTGGCGTTTGGGAATCATACGCTGTTCGATGACCTTTGCTGTCGAGCACGGGGATACTTACGAGCGACGTTGTTTGGTCGTCGGGCGGGATATTGGATGGGGGGATGGAAAAGCTCAGGCATTAAAAAGCCGGCTTATGGCCGGCTTCTCGTTGACTGATTCAGCTCGTTTTTGACAAACCTTACCAGCCTTCAAAACGTACATCCGGCTCTTGCGGCCGGCTGTGGGACTTGGTCAGAAAGTGATCTGCCTTGTCGGTGCGAGGCGTGGGCTCGCAAATGTGGGGCGGAGGATACGCGGGTTTGCTTCGGAAGCCCAGTGGTAAGTGGTGTGGAATCATTGGGTTAGGGGTGAAAGAGCAAAAGATCGCAGGCTTCGCCAGCTCCTACAGAGCCCAGCGGGAGCAAGCTCCCTCGCCACAAAAGCTCCTCACCACAAGGAGCTGCCTGTCTGTCCGTTCGGGTTGGTCAATCGAACACCGGCGGTCTCTGTTTGTTGAGGGTTGACCACCAGAACACCCAGCCGATCACGTGGATGTGTTGTGCGTCGATTTGTTCGGCGCTGAAGACTTCATCCGGATAAGCAGCACTGTTGTGGCTGCGCAGGCGCAGTCGGTTGCCGGGGATTCTGTGCAGGTATTTGATGCGGAGCATGCCGTCGTGTTCGAGGGCGTAGATTTGGCCGTCGACGATTTGCGTCAGGCCGCGGTCGATGGCGAGGGTGGAGCCGTCTTCGATGCGTTCGGCCATGCTGTCGCCGACCATGGTGATGCAGATGGCGTCGCTGGGGTCGATTTCCAGGGACTCGAGGTGGCTGCGGGGCAGGCGGATGGATTGGTCGGGGATTTCGACGATGTGGGTTTTGGTTTCGCCGGGGGCAATGGGGACTTCCTTGTAGAAGGGCAGTTCGATGTCCGTGGGTTCCGCCACGCTGTAGACGCCATCGTTTTCGGCCGCTTCATAGGTGATGCCGGGGCCGAGGCCCAATGGGGTTTGCGGGCCTTCGCCGTGGGCGAGCCATTCCGGGCTGACGGTCAGCAGGCTGGCGATGCTGTGGATGCGCCCGGGCGGGATGCCACGGTTGAACCAGTTGTTCACGTGTTGGGATTTCACGCCGTATAACTTCGCGAAGTCGGCGGATCGGATGTTCGCTTCTTTTAGAAGGGCTCGGAAGCGGTCGCCACTGGAAAGTATTTTCATAAACGGAAAGTTTAGGGACGACTGTGTTTTCGGCAATAAACAAGTCGTTCAAATATATAAGACGATCTTTCCGTTTGCGGGATTTGAAAGGCGCGGGCTAAACGTGTTTAAACGATGTCAATACGAGAGCGTATTAAGGGCCATTAAGGCATAAAAAAACCCCGGTGCAAACCGGGGTTCTTTATTCAAGTACTGCTTCAGCCTTTGTAGGCGGCAGCCGACTTGATGATCGCTTCGCGGGCGGCATCAGCACCGGCCCAGCCTTCGATCTTGACCCACTTGCCTTTTTCGAGATCTTTGTAGTTCGCGAAGAAGTGCTCGATCTGCTGGATCAGCAGCGGTGGCAGGTCGGTGTATTCCTTCACGTCGACGTACAGTTGCGACAGTTTGTCGTGTGGCACTGCGATGACTTTGGCATCGCCGCCGCCGTCGTCGGTCATGTTCAGGATGCCGACTGGACGGGCGCGGATGACCGAGCCTGGGGCCACTGGGTATGGGGTCACGACCAGCACGTCGAGGGGGTCGCCGTCGTCGGCCAGGGTGTTGGGGATGTAACCGTAGTTGGCCGGGTAGAACATCGGGGTGGCCATGAAACGGTCAACGAACAGGCAGTCGCTGTCTTTGTCGATTTCGTATTTGATCGGGGCGTGGTTGGCCGGGATTTCGATTGCGACGTAGATGTCGTTCGGCAGGTCTTTGCCAGCCGGAATCTTGCTGTAGCTCATTGGGCGGTGCCCCCGTTAGTTGACCAAATGACTGGTCGGATTGACCAAAAAGTGGCGGCGATTATAGGCATATTCCGCCGCTGTTGCCACGCTACCAGGGTCTTAGGCTTTGTACGAAAAGTGCCTGCGCGACGATCATGCTGCGTTGAAAACAGGCTCGGAATGCTCATTGACAACCAGTCAACTCCGCTTCCTCGCCTGTTTTCGCCTTGCCTGATCGCCGCTCGGCGACTTTTCGTACAAACCCTAGACCTTAGTATGACGCCTGATAGACCGGATCTTCGGCCTGAAGTTGCCGCAGTCGGGCCAACGGATCCTGGCGGTAGAACGCCTTGAGCTGTTCATACACCCGTGGATAGGCCTGGTGCAGCAGGTCCGGGGCGCTGAAGAAGTATTCGCTGGTGACGGCGAAGAACTCCGCCGGGTTTTCCGCGGCGTAGGGATCGATGGCGGTGTGTGCGTCGGGGTTGTGGTCGAGTTGGCGGTCGAGGTCGTCGAAGGCTTGCTGCATGGCCTCGGCCCAGTCGCTGACGCGCATGTCGGCGTGCAGCGGGGGCAGGCCGTTGGCGTCGCCGTTGAGCATGTCGAGTTTGTGCGCCAGTTCGTGGATCACCAGGTTGTAGCCGTCCCAGCCGCCGCTGGCCATGACGCCGTCCCAGGCCAGGATGATCGGGCCTTGGGGCCAGGCCTCGCCGCTGTGTTCGCCGTCCCACTCGTGTTCGATGCCGCTGGCGTCGCGGTACCGCTGGGGGCTGAGGAAGTCGTCGGGGTAGAGGACGATTTCGTGGAAGCCCTGGTACCAGTTCAGCTCGCCGAGGTGCATCAGCGGTAATTGGGCCTGGGCGGCGAGCAGCAGGCGTTGTTCCTGGTGCAGTTCGACGCCGGGCAGGGCGGTGAGGTGTTTGTCATGCAGGAACAGCACGCAGGCTTCCCGCAGCCATTGGTCCTCGGCGGGGCTGATGCCGTCGAGGAAGCTCAATTGTTGGCGCACCCGCTGCCAGGTGTCCTCGGCCATGGGGTGTTTGGCGAGGGTGCGTCGGCGGCGCCAGTTGCTCAGGGACCACATGGCGATCAGCGCGGTTGGGCTTTCGAGGCGCGCTGGCTCAGTTTGCTGCGCACCAGGCTGATGATCATCGGCAGCAGCGACAGCAGGATGATGCCCACCACCAGCAGCGACAGGTTTTGCTTGATGAAGGGCACGTTGCCGAAGAAGTAGCCGAGGGTCACCAGGCCGCCGACCCAGAGGCCGGTGCCGAGGACGCTGAAGCCGAAGAAGCGCAGGTAGTTCATCTTGCCGACGCCGGCGACGAAGGGGGCGAAGGTGCGGATGATCGGCAAGAAGCGCGCCAGGGTCACGGTTTTACCGCCGTGTTTGGCGTAGAAGTCGTGGGTTTGCTGCAGGTAGTCGCGGCGGAAGATTTTCGAGTTGGGGTTGCTGAAGAGTTTTTCGCCGGCGGTGCGACCAATGAGGTAGTTGGTGCTGTCGCCGAGGATGGCCGCGAGCATCAGCAGGCCGCCCAGCAGGACGGGGTCCATGGCGCCACCGGCGGCGACGGCGCCGGCAATGAACAGCAGGGAATCGCCCGGCAGGAACGGCATGACCACCAGGCCGGTTTCACAGAAGATCACCAGGAACAGGATGGCGTAGACCCACGTCCCGTAGTTGGTCACCAGCATGTCGAGGTAGACGTCGAGATGCAGGATGAGGTCGAGGGGGTTGAAATCCATGTATGGCACCTGTGGTGGCGGCCCGGCTCGGCAGGCGGGTGGGTCTGGCTTTGAGTATGGCTACGGAGTGTGTAGCTTCTGTCTCTTATACCCTTCTG